>CAZWNK010000026.1:0-2855 GCA_964635445.1 uncultured Candidatus Saccharibacteria bacterium
ATGGAGTCGCCATCCGAGTTTTTCTGCTAGATCACTGAGCGCTTGTTTCTCGGTCTCGTTGACATTTTCAAACGTCTCATGCTGCAGCTCCTGCAACGCCTGCCACCCCGCTTCAAGTCGTCTCTGACCTTCATCCGTCAAGCTCAGGACACGCTCACGGCGATTGGTTGGTTTGGTTACTCGCATCACCAGACCCTCTTTGACCATCAGGTTGATCTGACGACTGATCGCTGCTTCAGTCTGATCCAGCAGTTCTGCTATATGGATCTGACTACAGTTACTGTCCTGCCGAAGCATCGCTAGGATACGGAATTGACTGAGACCAAATTGGACGTGAGATTGCAGACACGTATCAGCAGCTTTATCCAGCAGAAACCCAAGTTTGTGTAACCGTATCGTTAGAGCTTGCTGCGGCGAAAGACTGTGCATATCATCAGTCTATTCCCCTATACTTAACTCGTCAAGTATTTGTGTATACTTTGTAGATAGCGTACCAATCTTCGAGACTGAGCTCTTGGGCCCGCTTGGCGCTATCGATCCCCGCTCGCTCACACAACTGGTCAACTTCTGGCTTCGAGATACGTAAACCACTAGAGAGACTTCCCCTGAGCATCTTACGTCGCTCTCCAAATCCTGCCTTGACGATCTGGAAAAATACTTTGGTATCGATATCTGCAAATAACGGTAGAGCACGACGAGCCAATACAACGATTTGGGAGTCAACTTCAGGTGGCGGTGTGAAGAGTTCTTTGGGCACTTCCCTGCCCAGAGTGCACTCGTTATAGAGCTGACAGCTGACGCTCAACAGCGACATCGAGCCAGGTGCGGCGCATATACGCTCGGCAACTTCTTTCTGTACCAATAGTGTCATGCGCGCCGGAGGATTGGCACTTTCGTTGACTATGCGTAGCAAGTGGCTCGTGAGATAGTACGGGATATTGGCGACGATTTTGTAGCCTGCTGACAACGTGCCGAGATCAAATTTGAGAATATCGGCGTGCGTTACTGTCAGCTGCGGACGAAATGTGCTCGGTAGTTTGGAAGGCAGTGTCCCAGCGAGGAACGGGTCAAATTCTACAGCTACGACTTTCGCACCCACTTCGAGTAGCTTCTTGGTCAAGGTTCCGAGTCCTGGCCCAATTTCCAGGACCTCATCGCCCGCCTTCACTTCTCCAGCCTCTAGCATCGCGTCGAGTGACGCTTCATCGCGGAGCCAATGCTGGCCCAATTGTTTATTAGGAATCGGATTCATGTAGAGATTTTACCACCAGCGCTGACGAAGCCAGACGGCATAGGCATTCGCCCAGCCACCGTAGCGACTTTTTGCGTAGCCATCACACCATCGCATCTGCGTAACAGGATTGGTAGCCCAGTCGGCGCCAGCCGATGCCATCTTGGATCCAGGCAATGCCTGGCAAAGACCATAGGCCCCGGACACGGGATTGCGAGCGCCAGTATTCCACGTCGATTCGTGAGCAATGATGAAATCGACATAATTCCAGTCAGCCTGCATGATACCAGCAGCCTGCATGATAGCTTGTTTGTTGGCTGCGACATTGCCGACAGGTGCGTTTACTTTAATACCTTTGACGATGCGTTCTTTTTTTGCTGGGGTTGTGATGACTTCTTGGATCTTGGTGCGACCAACCTCATGCCCGTTGACCATATTGAGTTCATACGTCACAGATTTCACACCATTGACACCGGGCGTCTCGATACGTGATGTGCCCGAGTCCATATTGATATCGAGGATGACATCTTGGTCGTATGGCACGGGCTCATCAACAGTGAGCGTCTCTTTGCCAGTACGATCCAAATGGATTGTCATGCCAGTGAGAATCGCTGATTCGGTCGGTACATCGAGTGTGTCTTCGGGGCGCATGGTAATCTTCTTCTCTCGAAGCAGCTCGCCAACGGTGTTTTTCTGCGTACGAAAGACTTTTGTTTCACCATAAATATCAAAATTCACTACTGCTGCGCGATGGATAATGAGTCGTTGACCGACGATGCCATCCTGCAAGATGTTATCGACACGCTCAAGTACAAATTCGTCTTCAGGATAGACGGTCAAGCCGGCTGATTCTGCGATCAGACGAGGACTATTGAGAGGAGACACCACGGTTTCACGATGATCACCATCAATCACGAGAACTGGTCGAGCACGGTAGACGTTTATCTTGAAACCATCAGAATTGATCGGGGTATCACGGCTAGGCTCGACAAGGTCTTTCTGATTGACTGATACACCAACACTATCGAGGAATTGCCCCACCGTTTGATCTTTAGAGCTCACCGTTCGTGTGACACCGTCTACGTAGAGCGTCACGATATTGGTGTCATTAGCCAATACGGTCTGTGTACCGGCGGCGAAAAAGACAATAGCTAGTAATGCCCCCAGTAAGAATTCTCGAGTACGCCAGACAGCAGAATATTGGTTACGAATTGGATCTACGGATAGTCGTATAGTCATGCGTGGCGACTCGTTTACCCTCCCTCAGAACAGCTACCTTGGTTACCCATGATTGTAGCAGTGTCACACCTCTAAGGTGCAAAAGAGTCATATTCTATGGTAGCAGCCATGTTGATAATTTACAAGTTAAGTATGCTTTAGCAGTTTGCTCGAGGAGTCTGAGATGCTTCTCGCTTAGTCTAGTTTCGGTGCGCATCTGAGGAGCGAAAGGAACTGTACAAGTCAGTACTGTGAGTGAGCACCGGAAGATGCAAGCCGAAAATAGACAAGAGCCCTACAGGGCTGCTAGCTGCGCTAGTTGGCAGGTAGGGCGGCGAGAAACATCTCAGATCTTCTCGAGAGGAGCAAATGCTATATTCAGTTTCTTAGACCCCCTATTCCGGAA
>CAZWNK010000026.1:2955-5572 GCA_964635445.1 uncultured Candidatus Saccharibacteria bacterium
TAGATCATATAGAGCTGGTGCATCGCCCGCGTCATACCGACGTAGCACAACCGTCGCTCTTCTTCCATCTCGGACTGTTCATACAACGCTCTGGAATGCGGAAAGACCGACTCTTCCATACCCGCCATAAATACAACTGGAAACTCCAAACCTTTGGCTGCATGGATGGTCATAAGCGTCACTGCATCAGCTTTCTCGTCGATTCCATCGAGATCGGAGATCAGGGCAATCTCCTCGAGGAATCCACTGAGACCGAGAGCTTCATACTCTCGAGCCACGGATATGAGTTCTTTGACGTTCTCCTGTCGCTCCGAACCCTGTAGGGTGCCGTCTTCAAGATAACCGAGATAATCGATGCGTCTGATAACGGCATCGATGAGCAATGCGATACTGCTCTCTTCCATAAACTCGCGCATCGTCAGCACCAGGTCTGCAAACTGTGTGAACGCAACTTTGGCTTTCGGTGTCAGGCCTGGGCAGTCATGAACCGTTTCCAATGCATACAACAATCTTGAACCTTTATACTCTGGCGTCCGACGACTGGCTTCTGACGTCTGATCCTCAAACAAACTCACTTTGTTGGATACTTCGACGAGTTCGGGTCGCTCGACCGCATCCGCCCAGGCGAGAAACGTATCTATTGACTTGTCACCTAGTCCCCGTGCTGGAACATTGATAATGCGCATAAAACTCGCTCGATCATCAGGCTGAAAAATATAACGCAAATACGCCACGATATCTTTGATCTCTTTGCGGTCGTAGAAACGCAAACCACCAACGATACGATACGGGATACCATAGCGGATAAATGCCTCTTCGAGCGAACGGCTCTGCGCATTGGTCCGATACAACACCGCATGGTCACTATAGCGCTTCCCCAAACTGCAATTGTATTTGATAGTCCGGATGATGAGCTCACCCTCAGCAGATTCATTCATCACTTGCTCGATACGTACCGGTTCACCTTCTTGACCAGCAGTCCATAGTTGTTTGTCAGACCGCTGTTCATTTTTGACGATGACGGCATGGGCGGCATCTAGGATGTGTTTGGTCGACCGATAATTCTGCTCTAGCTTGATCACACACGTCTTAGGATAGTCTCGCTCAAAATTCAATATGTTACGAAAGTCCGCTCCACGCCATGAATAGATTGATTGCCAGTCATCACCAACCACGGCGATATTCTGATCTTTGTTGGTCAACAGTTTGATCAGAAAATACTGGGCAGCATTGGTGTCTTGATACTCATCGATCATGACGTATCGAAACTGATCAGACCATTTTTGCTTGATCTCAGGATAATTTTTCAGCATTGCTACCGTTCGACTGATGAGATCGTCAAAATCTAGTGCCGATGCTTCTTTGAGTGCCTTCTCATATTGTGGATACACCTCCGCTGCGACTTTCTGCACAGGAGAGGTCGCATACGCATGGTAGTCCTCAGGGGTGATCATCTCGTTTTTGGCACTGCTAATCATGCCGATGACTGAGCGGGCATTGAATTCTTTCTCATCGATATGAAGATCTTTGAGAATTTGCTTAACCACCGATTGCTTATCCGACTCGTCAAATATGACAAACTGTGGATTGAGACCGATATTCTCTGCTTCGATACGCAACAGCCTGACACAAATGGAGTGAAACGTACCCATATACGGCATAAAACTACGATTGTCTGGATTCTCGCCGAGAAGCAGTGCCACCCGAGTACGCATTTCTTTGGCAGCTTTATTGGTAAACGTTACTGCCAGGATCTGAAATGGGTTAGCTTTTTTCTCAGCCAGTATATAGGCGATTCGATGTGTCAGTGTCTTGGTCTTACCACTTCCGGCTCCAGCCTGAATCAGCAGCGGACCATCGATCGTGGTCACCGCGCGTTGTTGCTCGGGATTGAGGCCCTCTAACAGATCTACGCTCATCATCTCATTCTAACAGAAAGCGGGTATAAACTTTGTCGTAAATTATTTGTTGATATAGGGGATCTTGATACTGGTGTGGATGATACCGACTTTGATAAGTCCAGCGACTCCGGCCACGAGAAGTAGGAGCAGGATGAGCCAGAAAATCATGCTACCCATACCGGATTTTTTGCGATTGTGCCGACTCGCTTTGATCGGCACATGGTATTCTTTGGTGTCGAAGATCTTTGGATCCTGCAATTCTGCTTTGGCTGCATCAGCCTGTTCCTTTAGCGGATTGGGCTCGCCGTCCATGTGCGGAGCTTTCGGGAAAATGAAACCTGTCGGCTGCATGTGTACGGATGGCTCGCCACTACTATTGGTACCGGTCGTCGGGGTGGTGGCGGTTTGCTCGGTAGGTTGGTCGGTTTTTTCTTCTGGCTTCGGGGGCTCTGGAATTGCTGGCACTTCAGGAAGTGTTGGCTCTGCCGGCTTCGGCATCTCAGGTATGGGCGTTGCGGCCGGTGTCGGTTCTGGAGTTGGCGATGGTGTTGCCTTCGGAGTTGTTTTGACAGTGATCTTCTCTGCCTTACCGTCGCTCAAGGTATCTTTGGCGGGTTTGGCTTTTTCTTCGTCTTTGAATTCTGACAATTTCTTGGTTTTCACTTCTACGGTCGTATCGGCTTTGGTCGCTTTTGGTGAATCCATGGATTTGGCCA
>CAZWNK010000026.1:5672-8180 GCA_964635445.1 uncultured Candidatus Saccharibacteria bacterium
GGTTTGTTTTCGTCGTCCATTATGATGTTACCCCTTGATTAGCTCGTCGTTGTTCGGCTCGAAAAGCAGCTTCGACTATGCCAGAAAACTTATGATAATTCAGACTTGCTCCGCCTACAAGCACGCCATCACACCCTTCTACATCGAGATAGCCACCCACTGTCTGATCATCGACACTGCCACCATGCAGCACACGAACTTTCTTGGCGGCTTTCGGCCCATAGAGTTCACGTACTTGATGGCGGATGTACTCGATAATGTCTTGGATATCTGCTGGTTTTGCCAATTCTGCGCCAAATGTACTGATTGCCCAGACAGGTTCATATGCTATGACTATATTCTGAACGTCTTGTCCGGTCAGGTTTGCAAGACCAGTCGTGAGCTGATCATGGATAACCTGGTGGGTTTCACGATTGCGACGCTCTTCTTTGGTCTCACCGATACACAGGATCGGCGTGATGTCATTGCGCACGGCAGCAGCAACTTTATCTCTGATCATGTCATGAGTTTCGTGAAAATATATGCGGCGCTCCGAATGGCCGATGATGACGTAATGCACTAATTCTCGGAGCATTGAGAATGAAACTTCACCCGTAAAGGCACCTTCATCTTTGTGATACGCATTTTGTGCAGCAAGTCGGAATTTACGACGATCGATCTGAACACTCAATGGTTGGAGTACGAGCGTACTCGGAGCGAGCACAACCTCGACATCACGTAAGATTCGAATACGTTCGTGTAGTCGATGCAACAGCAAACTAGACTGCGAGGCATTGAGGTGCATTTTCCAGTTACCAACAACCAATGTGCGTTTGAGGGCACTCATGACTTAATTGTAACAACAATCGAGGGAAACCATAAGCGTTTTGTCCCTATTTATCGAGAAGTGCTTCGACACCAGGCAATGTGTGGCCAGCCATAAGTTCGAGGCTTGCACCGCCGCCCGTGGAGACATGATTGAGTCGTGTCGGTTTGCCACTATCCGGATCGATTTCGGCATGACTCATCACATAGCCGACCGTGTCGCCCCCGCCGACCAGCGTGAATGGTTTGAGTGCATTGCGTACTCCTTGAAGAGATTCGAGGATCGTCTCGGTACCATGCGCGAATGGGTCGGCCGCACTGTTGATGCCTTTCGTCTCGGTGACGCCAGCGGTACCATTCCATATGACAGTCTTCGCCATCATAGCCAGGCCCGCGATCCGATTGGCAAACGTCGGCCCGATATCAAAAATCGCTTCTTCACTCCCAACTATATGACTCTCAGGGCTGGGAAGCTTGGGATACGCCTCGACATCAGCGTACGTTTGGCTACTCAGATCAACGATACGCGTGGGCACCGAACCGTCGACATTGGCCGACACGATGAGGTCTTGGGGGAGTAGAAATGTAAACGGTGTTTGTGACTGCTTCTGTTCGACTTTCTCGAGAATACTATGTGCTGTATCAACGGCATCTTTCTCGACCAGGCTTTTGCCTACCGCGATTCCCGTTGCCATCAGGAAGGTATTGGCCATAGCACCGACTACGACCACGCAGTCCGATATATCGACCAGTCGTTTTAGGATTTCGATCTTGTCAGAGACTTTGGCGCCACCAATGACGGACATCAACGGACGTTCAGGCGACTGCATGACTCGTGTGATGGTATCGACTTCTTGTTCAAGTAGGAAACCCGCGACACTCGGTAACAAATGTGCGATCGCTTCGACAGAAGCATGAGCTCGGTGCGCCACACCGAAACATTCCTGCGCAAATATCTCGGCATGTGAATCGTTTTTCAATTTCTCTGCAAAAGCAGAGTCGTTTTTCTCTTCTTCGGGATGAAAGCGAGTGTTTTCGAGGAGGATGATCTGTCCGGGCTGAATCTTCTCTGTCGCTTGCGAGACCTCGGATCCGATGCAATCGTGTACAAATTGCACCTCTCGACCGAGCAGTTCTCCGAGTCGCGTCGCGACAGGCGCCAGACTAAGTTTGGGATCAGCCACCCCTTCGGGTCTACCCAAATGTGCCATGATAACGATCGAGCAGCCCTGTTCGAGCAAATATTGAATCGTCGGCAGACTAGTCTTGATCCGATAGTCGTTGGATATCCTACCTCCGTCATCTAGTGGCACATCATATTCGGCCCGCATCAAGACACGCTTGCCTTGCAGATCTATGTCTTTGACTGTTTTTTTGGTAAACATGCTTATCCTTAGTATAGCGCGTGTACTTGCGTAGAGGTCTGACCTCTACGCAAGTAACTATCCTTATTCAAGAACACGCACCTTAATGGTATCGGTGGAGCCGATGACGCCTGGATAACGCCCACTCGCCATGACGATGACGTCTCCGGATTTGAAAAGTTTCTGATGTCGTAGCCAGTCGGTTAATCTGATAGCAGCAGTCCTGCTATCAGGTCGTACAAATGACATGCCACTATATGACAAAACCATCTGCTGAGCGACACGATCACTCGAGGTGACAACAATCATAGGGACATGAGGCCGTCTCGCTGCTATCTGC
>CAZWNK010000027.1:0-8053 GCA_964635445.1 uncultured Candidatus Saccharibacteria bacterium
CGCGAACACGTGCTTCTCGCAAAACAAGTCGGTGTACCGAAGATCCTCGTGTTCATGAACAAGATGGACCTCGCAGACGCCGAACTCGTCGACCTCGTCGAAGAAGAAGTTCGAGACCTGCTCGCTAAATACGACTTTGATCGCGAAGCTCCTATCATCCGCGGTTCTGCTACCAAAGCTATCGCTGGTGACGCTGCCAACGAAGACGCTATCATGGAACTCGTCAAAGCTATGGATGACTACATCCCAGAGCCAGCACGCGAACTTGATAAGCCATTCCTCATGCCAATCGAAGACGTCTTCTCTATCAAGGGACGTGGTACGGTTGCTACTGGACGTATCGAACAGGGTATCGTCAAAGTCAACGAAGAAGTTGAAATCGTCGGCATCAAAGCTACGACCAAGTCTGTTGTAACAGGTGCTGAGATGTTCAAAAAGAACCTCGACCAAGGTCAAGCTGGCGACAACGTCGGTATCTTGCTCCGAGGTGTTGAACGTGATGACATCGAACGTGGTCAGGTCTTGGCGAAGCCAGGTTCTATCACGCCTCACACTGAGTTTGACGCTGAGGTCTATATCTTGACCAAAGAAGAGGGTGGACGACATACGCCATTCTTCAAAGGCTACAAACCACAGTTCTACTTCCGAACAACGGATGTAACAGGTGAAGTTGAGCTCCCAGCTGACAAAGAAATGGTCATGCCTGGTGACACAATCACCTTCAAGGTCAAACTCCTCGCTCCTATCGCTATGGAGCAGGGTCTTCGTTTCGCTATCCGCGAAGGTGGCCGAACGGTCGGTGCTGGCGTTGTAACTGCAATTACCAAGTAACAACAATCAGACCACAAAAATGTAGGGAGTGAGTGAATCACTCCCTCTTTTTTTGCTTTTGAGGCATTTCACGATTTTCTCTGCGGTATGCACTCATCGTATTCATATACGTCTCGTTTACGTTCCTCTAGAGAAATCGCAAACTGCTCTCAAATCTGATTGTTGTTGGAAAAGTATATGTGCCATTACTGGCGCTCTTTTAACGGTCAAAGAGTATAATCTCATTACATGATTGACAATTATCTTAAAGATGTGGCAAATACTAATTCTGAAGATATTAAAGAGCTCGAACGACTAATCAAGAGACCCCTCCCTGAAATGTTTCGAGTTTGGATATCGCAACATGGTGGCGCAGATGTGCGTCCAGAACTTCCGATACCCGATGAGACTGGCAATGCACTTCTAAGCGTGTTTTTGAGCGTCGATCAAATTATCAGTAGCCATGGTGCTAAAGGTTCATTTTCAGAAACTGTGCCAGCTAATTTCATAGTTGTTGGAGAAGGACCAGGCGGTGCAGTGTGCCTGCGCGTCGATAATTCAGAATTTGGGAGTGTATGGTTTGCAGATTATGATCTTGCAGGTGAAACACTTGCAGAGGGCGAAAGCTCTATGAGTATAATGAGCAAGATAGCTGATAACTGGGAAGAATTTTTAAAGTCACGATAATCTTTTCAAATAAGTGGATCTGTTGTAAAATACTCCTGTTATCAATCGTGATGACTAAAAGTCTGTCCTACTTCGGATAAGTAGCTATGGATGTTACATCACACTAAATAGATAGGAGCATTACTTTGGCAGACGCTAAAAGTGATCAAAAACAGCGAATTCGTATTCGCCTCAAGGCGTATGACCACAAGGTCATCGACCAATCAGCAAAACAGATCGTCGATACTGCGCTTCGCACCGGTGCAACGATCTCAGGTCCTGTACCACTTCCAGTTCGGAAGAGTACGTATACAGTCATCAAAAGCCCTCACGTCTTCAAAAAAGGTCGTGAACAGTTCGAGATGCGTGTTCACAAGCGCCTGATCGATATCACCGATCCTACACCCAAAACGATTGACGCCTTGATGAACCTGAGCCTCCCAGCCGGTTGCGACGCCGAAATCAGGATGTAGGAACTCCAGTCAACGTCTCGACAGGATACCGAAAATCATCCTGACGTATTTCAACAGCAATGAGTGGTTTAACGGGGTTATATGCTAAGTATTCGCCGCCAACATACTCATCTGCACTGGCCGCATCCATAACGTAGACATATCCCGTATCGGCCACTAGCTCCGGCCTGCTCATACCAAACTTCACTTCGTGTGTCGTCTGACCATTGACGGTTTGCGTTGACGCGCCACTTTTTGACCAGCCAACATTGTCTATGCCACCTATAAGGGCCTTAAACATTGCTAGCGGTGGGATATTGGTCATGTAAATAGCAGTGCGATTGCCGCTTTCTTTGGCGAGGTCGTTGGCTTTGTTTGGTGTAAGTTCTTTAATCTTTCTCGTGGTGCCGTGCAATATAAAGCCATTTGTCACTGCTCATGCCAGGAATTCTTCTGGATTGTCCAAGCGAACAGTCTCAAAGTCATCCACGGTGCTCTTTTCGTACCCGACGCGACCTAGCTCAGCGAGTAATTGTTCCATGATTCAATGATACTGGAAGGTAAGGAAATCTGGTATAATGAAGTCAAGTCGTGACTGACCGCTCAACTAAACCCTAGTCTCTACTAGGGTTTTTTGTTTGGCTCATTTACAATACGCTTATGTCTAAAAAACGTGTAAATCAAAAAGATGAAGTGACGAGTGCTTATTTTCTCAAACTTTTGCTCTATATCGTGCTCGGAAGCCTCTGGCTGCGATTTGGCTCGGTCGAACATCATGTCGGACTACCTGTTGGGCTTGGACTAGGCCTCATATTTGCCACGCATGAGCATTTTCAAATGGACAAGAAAATCGAACTCGCAGTACTGCTCATAGTGACGATTATCACGTACTTTCTGCCTGCGGGAATTGTCGTACAGTTGTGATGATTTTTCCCTGTTGACGCTAGAGGTAGTAATCTGTTATTATTGTCTGGATTTCATGAGGTCGTTTCCTCGTGGCTTGGTGAAGCCGTAAGTCCTATCTGTTACACGGATACGATACTGCGGTAACACCAGATTTTTTGTTCATAAAACTAAATAATCGGAGTAATCATAGGTATGAAGGCGCTTATCGGCCGAAAAGTCGGCATGACACAAATCCTCCTCGAGGATGGCGTTGCTGTACCCGTTACTCTTATCCAAGCCGGTCCGTGCACCGTCACACGCGTGCGCAGCCAAGAAACTGATGGCTATCAAGCTGTTCAGCTTGGATTTGAGGTAGCGAAGCATCCAGGCAAAACCGTATCAGGTCAGTTCAAAGAAATTGATATGGTACCCGGTATTGTTCGTGAGATGCGCGTAGATGGAGAGCTTCCAGAAGATATCAAAGTCGGAAGCTCTTTTGATGTCACCGTTTTTGAAACGGGCGACATCGTCGACGTTACAGGCAACACCAAAGGTAAAGGTTTCACGAGTACTATCAAACGGCACAACATGAAACGTGGTCGCAAGACGCACGGTGGTCGAAGCTATCGTCGTATCGGTTCTATCGGTTCCATGTATCCTCAGAAGATTTTCAAAGGTAAGCGTATGGCCGGCCGTTCTGGTAATGAGCAGATCACGATGAAGAATCTCAAGGTCGCACTTGTCGATCCTGAACTCAATGTCGTGGCTGTTACTGGTGCTATCCCGGGTCCCAAGAAGTCTATCGTCACGATCAAAGCCGCAAAGAAAGGAGCTAAATAATGGCTACTGCTACAAAAGCTTCTTCTAATCTACCTAAAGAGATCTTCGCTGTAGAGGTGAAGAGTCATGAGCTCCTCAAACAAGCGTACCTGGCCTACTTGGCTAACAGCCGACCAAACCTTGCCAAGACATTGACTCGTGGTGATGTTCGTGGAGGCGGCAAAAAGCCTTGGAAACAAAAGGGAACTGGTCGTGCGCGTTTCGGCTCAAGCCGTAACCCTATCTGGCGCGGTGGCGGTATCACGTTTGGCCCTACAGGCAACGAGAATTACACGATCACTATGCCAACAAGCGCGAAGCGAACTGCTCTGCGCCAAGCTTTGACACTAGCAAGCCAAGCGGGCAAAGTCATCGTCGCCGACGTATCAGTTGATGGTAAGACCAAATCTGCTCAGAACTTCCTCGCTAAACAAAATGCCGGTACTTCTGTCGTCGTCGTGGCTGAAACTCGTTCACCTGAGATCGAACGAAGTTTCCGCAATATCTCTGACGTAACTGTCCTGACACCGAAATACTTGACTGTATATCACATACTCAATGCCGACACACTCATCATGACTGATGCAGCTCTCAAGGTTGTATCTGAATGGCTCGGAGGCACCAAATGAACACTGAACACATGAGCATCATCCCACGTATCAGCGAGAAGGCGTATCAGTTGTCATCAAACGAAGCAGCGCCTGTCGTGGTTTTCGATGTGCCTGCAAGTGCCAACAAGCACCAGATCAAAAAGGCAGTTGAGACACAGTTCAACGTCACTGTCTTAAATATCAAGACACTTGTCACCAAAGGTAAAGCTGTCAATCGTGTCAAAAGTCGTCGTGCTCGACCTATCACGGTCATGCGCAAAGACACTAAGAAAGCGTACGTCACGCTTAAACAAGGTGATCGTATCCCTGTTTTCGAAGAAGTCAAAGAAGACACCAAGGCTCCAGCGAAGACGAAAGGAGCACAAGCATGAAAACCTATAAGCCAACAACTCCTGGTCAGCGAAATATGACCTCACAAGACTGGACGCAGATCACACACAAAAAACCAGTCCGCAGTCTTTTGGTCAAAAAACCAATCAAAGCAGGACGCAACAACCAAGGTAAGATCACGACTCGACACCAAGGTGGTGGAGTCAAGAAATTCTATCGCCTGGTCAATTTCAAACTTGCTCCTGGCACGACTGCTACGATC
Organism: uncultured Candidatus Saccharibacteria bacterium; assembly: GCA_964635445.1. Taxonomy (GTDB): domain Bacteria; phylum Patescibacteriota; class Saccharimonadia; order Saccharimonadales; family CAZDBS01; genus CAZDBS01. The sequence goes on from CAZWNK010000027.1 coordinate 4,836, forward strand.
GAAGCGATCGAATATGATCCAAATCGCAGTGCACGTATCGCACGCATCAAAGACCAAAACGGCGCTTACCACTATGTACTCGCAGACTCTACGATGCGCATTGGCAAGACAATCGCCGCCGGCGACGATGTCGCCATCGAAAGCAGCAATCGCCTGTCACTCGCCAACATACCGACCGGTACATTTGTGCACAATGTCGAGTTGCAACCTGGTCAAGGTGGCAAACTCGTACGCAGTGCTGGTGCAGCCGCTCAGTTGATGAGTAAAGAAGGTGAATACGCCCAGCTCCGTATGCCAAGCGGCGAAGTTCGCATGGTCAATGTCAAGTGCATGGCTACGATCGGCACTGTCGGCAATGAACAGCACTCTAATGTAAAGATTGGTAAAGCGGGACGAAATCGACGTCGAGGAATCCGCCCAACTGTCCGTGGTGTTGTGATGAACCCTGTTGATCACCCGCACGGTGGTGGTGAAGGACGTGGTAAGGGTGGTAATCCTACGACTCCATGGGGCAAGCCAGCTCGTGGCCTAAAAACTCGTACTCGCAAGAGCACTAGTAAATACATCGTAAGAAGCCGTCATGCGGCAAAGAGGAAATAACATATGAGTCGAAGTCTTAAAAAAGGCCCATTTGTCGATCCGAAGCTTGCTAAGAAAGTGGCGGCTTTGGGTGCAGATGACCGAACTATCATCAAGACCTGGGCACGTTATAGCGTCATCTCTCCAGAGATGGTCGGTCGTACAATAGCTGTCCACAACGGCCGCGTACATGTGCCCGTCTTCGTCACAGAAAACATGGTAGGCCATCGTCTCGGTGAATTTTCACCTACGCGCAAATTCCGTGCGCATGGTGGCAAGATGGCCAAATCAGAGGTAGGAGCATAGTATGTCAGTACAAGCTGTAGCAAAAGGCGTCCGACAATCACCGCGCAAAATCGGTGTCGTTGCTGCTTTGGTTCGCGGCCGCACGGTCGCTGATGCGCTCGTCATCCTCGAACACACCCCACGACGCGCTGCTAAACCACTCGTTGATGTCATCAAGAGTGCAGCAGCCAATGCAGAACACAATCACAACTTGAATCCGAAGACATTGCGTATCGTCAGTATCAATCTCGGCCCTGGCCCACGATACAAGCGATACATGCCAATCTCACACGGACGAGCTCATGAGTATCAACATCGCACGACTCATATTCGAGTCATGGTAGATGGAGAACAACGTGTTGCTCGCAAAGTAGCGAAACCAGAAACTAAGGAGACGAAGGAGTAGTCGTATGGGACAGAAAGTAAACCCTATCAGCATGCGACTGCAGGTCAACAAAAACTGGCGTTCTCGCTGGTTCGCGACCAAACGTGACTACGCGAAGTTCCTCACGCAAGATCTGCAGGTCCGTAAGCTTATCGAAGCCAAAAATGGCACGCGATCAGCTATCAATCGTATCGATATCGAACGTTCACCAAATCTCGTCACCGTGACAATCCAAACTGCCAAAGCAGGTGTAGTCATTGGTCGTGGCGGGCAAGGTGCGCAGGAATTAAAGGCTGCTATCGAAAAAGTTTTCGGTGTACCAGTACGTGTCAATATCGAAGAAGTCAAAAAACCTGAATTATACGCAAAGCTCGTAGCTGAAAACATCGCAAATCAGCTCGAACGACGCATCGCCTTCCGACGAGCTATCAAGCAAACTGCAGCCAATACTATGCGTGCAGGTGCAAAAGGCATCCGTATCGAAGTCGCAGGGCGACTCAACAATGCCGAAATGTCACGACGCGAAAAAGAGATCCAAGGCTCAGTGCCACTTCATACGCTCCGTGCTGATATAGACTTTGCTCTTGCCGAAGCACAAACTGCTGCTGGCAAGATCGGTGTAAAAGTTTGGATCTACAAGGGAGAGGTAGTCTGATATGTTAGTCCCAAATAAACTCAAGCACCGCAAGGTCCGCAAAGGCCGCATCCACGGCGTTGCCAGCAAAGGCAACTACATCGCGTATGGCGAGTGGGGACTTATGAGTACCGAACCAGAACGTATCTCGGCGCGACAAATAGAGGCTGCACGACAAGCGATGACTCGCTACACCAAACGTGGCGGTACAGTATGGATTAGAATTTTCCCACATACTCCCGTGACCAAGAAGCCTCAAGATGTCAAAATGGGTGGCGGTAAAGGCAATCTCGAATTGTATGTTGCGAAAGTACGTCCCGGCACAATCATGTTTGAGATGGCGGGCGTAACTGAAGAGACAGCACGTGAAGCGATGCGACTTGCTGGTCACAAGCTCCCGGTACGAACAAAAATTGTTCGTCGTGACCTCACTGAAGAAGATCGCGAGAAGATCGCCCGAGCACTCGAGGCAGCTGCTAACCGCGTAGATGTCGAGGAAGTCGCGGAGCCTGTCACAGAAACAACTGAGGACGTCGTAGCGACAGAGGAGACCCAAGCATGAAATACGTCGATCTCCAGAAAAAGTCTGAAACTGAGCTACAGCAGATTATCAATGATTCTCGCAAGAGTATCAACGAAACCCGACGAGCTTTAGGTTTGGGTGAAGCAAAAGATGTGAAGAAAATTGCCAATCTGAAAAAGGACATAGCACGTAGTATGACCTTGTTACATCAGAAGGCAACCGAGAAGGAGGCCACACAATGAGCCAAACATTAACTGGTGTTGTCACAAGCACAAAAGGTGACAAGACAATCACAATCACGGTGCATGAAACGCTGACACATCCGCTTTACAAGAAGCGATACAGCATGACTAAAAAGTTTCGTGCACATGATGAAAAGAACGAAGCAGGTATGGGCGACCTCGTCGAGATCATCTCTACCCGTCCTATGAGCAAGACGAAGCGATTTATGCTCAAGCGGATCGTCAAACGAGCCGATGAAGCAACACTCGTTGAAGTCAGCGAGGAAAATGTATGATTCAACAAGAATCCAGACTAGTTGTAGCCGACAACAGTGGTGCCAAGGAAATCCTTTGCATCCGAGTATTGGGCGGTACACGTCGTCGATATGCTCGAGTAGGTGACATCATCACTGCTTCCGTCAAAGACGCAAGCCCAACTGGCACCGTAAAGCGCAAGAGTGTCGTCAAAGCTGTCGTTGTGCGCTCGACAAATCCAATTCGTCGCAAGGACGGCTCGACAATTCGTTTCGACGAAAATGCAGCTGTCATCATTGGTGACGACAAGTTGCCTCGTGGAACTCGTATTTTTGT
>CAZWNK010000028.1:0-8002 GCA_964635445.1 uncultured Candidatus Saccharibacteria bacterium
GATGTGGACTAACCACCCACGGAGCAACGTCGGCAAGGCAGAACGTACGAGAACGTGCATGCAAGAGTAGAATGTCACGGTGGAACCTCCCAGACAAACGGGACCGAGACGCGCTAAACAAGTTCTTATATCGATAAGCATTTGTCCAGCGCGTTTTTATATCTCAAAGGAGTTACGTATGAGTGAAAATCAAGATCATTTGCATGCCATGCGACACAGCTTAGCGCACATTATGGCAGCGGCTATTCAGCATCTCTGGCCAGAGGTCAAACTAGGTGTCGGCCCAGTTGTCGAAAATGGTTTCTACTATGATATCGATCTCGGCGAGACGAAACTCAGCGAAGAAGATTTCGGACGCATCGAAGATGAGATGAAAAAGATTATCAAAGAAGATCAGGCTTTTGAGCGAAGCGAGAAAAGCATCGATGAAGCGCTGGAATGGGCAGATGAAGCCGAGCAACCATACAAAACCGAACTTCTGAACGATCTCAAACGAGCTGGGACGACCAGTGCTAAAGATCTGGATCCCGAAACGCTTGGTCTCTCAAGTGACGAATCACAAGTCGAAAACGTGTCATTTTATACTAATGGTGATTTCAGCGATCTCTGCCGTGGTCCGCATGTTGAATCGACGGGTAAAGTCGGAGCGTTCAAGTTGCAGCGTGTCGCGGGGGCGTATTGGCGTGGCAAAGAAGGCAATCCCCAGATGCAACGCGTCTATGGTGTGGCTTTTGAAACTCAAGACGCGCTGGATACCTATCTAAAGATGCTCGAGGAAGCGAAAGCACGTGATCATCGTATCTTGGGCAAACAACTCGATCTTTTCACCTTCTCGGAGCTCGTGGGTTCTGGTTTGCCGCTTTTTACCCCACGAGGTACAGTACTTCGCGAAAAACTAGCGGCGTATTCCAATCAGCTGCGTGAACGTTCTGGTTTTCAGAAAGTGTGGATCCCTCATATGACCAAGAACAATTTGTATAAGACTTCTGGTCACTGGGATAAGTTTGGCGAGGAGCTTTTCTTGGTCAAGAGCCAGGAAACATCAGATGAGCTAGTTTTGAAACCCATGAACTGCCCTCATCATACGCAGATATACGCGTCGCAGCCACGAAGCTACAAGGATCTGCCTTTGAAGTTTCTCGAGACCACGACCGTCTATCGTGATGAGAAGACGGGAGAGTTGCATGGATTGTCGCGAGTTCGCTCGATCACGCAAGACGACAGTCATGTATTTGCGCGTGAAGATCAGATCGAACAGACAGTCGGAGAGTTGATCGGTGCGGCCCAGGAAATGTACAAGGCACTCGATATGGATCTCCGTTTTCGTTTGTCTTTCTCGGATGACGGAGAAGGGTACTTGGGCTCTGACGAGCTATGGGACAAAGCCGAGGGTACGCTCGAACAACTAGCCAAAGACAACAAACTGGATTATTTCATCGAACGAGGGGAGGCTGCATTTTATGGTCCCAAGATTGATTTCATGGCACTTGATGCTATTGGTCGAACGTGGCAGGTAGCCACGATTCAGCTCGACTTTGTACAGCCAGAACGATTCGGTCTTGTGTATGTCGATAGTGAAGGAAACGACCGCACGCCAATCATGATTCACTCGGCGCTTCTCGGTTCGGTAGAGCGTTTCCTCTCGGTCTACATCGAACACACCGCAGGCTGGTTCCCGTTCTGGCTGGCACCTGAGCAAATCCGCATCCTGACGATCAATGACACAGTGATGGACTATGTTAAACAAATCACCGATCAACTCGATGGAGTTGTCCTGATGCAGCCACTCAAGTATAACGAGCTCCGTTACTCCGTCGATAGTCGCAATGAATCATTGGGCAAAAAGATTCGTGAAGGCGTCGAAATGCGCATCCCCGTCCTGCTTATCGTCGGACCAAAAGACGTCGAGGCAGGTGAGGTGAGTGTGCGCCTCAAAGATGAAGAGAAAAAAGTAAAACTAGGCGAGTTAGCTGACTTTCTAGAAAAGATATGAGTGTCGATAGAGGATTTGCCGAGCGAGTGAATGCACTAGTGGCGCAGATTCCCTATGGGCGGGTGATGACGTATGGCCAAATCGCAGCGCTCGCAGGAAGCCCGTTGGCGGCACGCATCGTCGGTGGCATCGCGCATTATGGAGATCCGGATTTGCCATGGCAGCGGGTGGTGAATAAGAGTGGCGGTATGGCCAGCGGCTATCCTGGTGGCCCAAGTGTGCATCAAGCTATGCTGGAAGCTGAAGGCGTAGAATTCAATGCCCAAAATAAACTAGATGTCGATCAGTACTTATGGTGGCCGGAGGTAAGCAAGTGAAAAAGATCCTATTTATCGTCGGTCCCACGGCGTCCGGTAAATCTGCGCTTGGCATGCGTGTAGCGCAAGCTATGAACGGTGAGATCATCTGTGGCGACTCTCGCACGATTTACAGAGGTATGGACATCGGTACTGCCAAACCAACCAAAGCCGACCAAGCGCTCGTCGCGCATCATCTGCTCGATATCGTGGATCCTGACGAGAAATTTAGTGTTGCTGATTTCAAACATGTCGCTGAAGTTGCTATTGATGACATCAGGTCACGTGGAAAGTTACCTATTGTTGTCGGGGGATCAGGGCTCTATATTGATTCAATTTTGTTTGATTACCAGTTTAGCACTTCAGATCAGGAACGCGACCCAGTAAACCAGCGTCATCTCCGCAATACAGATGATAGCGATAGGCGCACTATGCGTGAGGATGCAATCGTGGTGGGTTTAAACCCTGATCGTGACGTATTACTTCAAAAAATCCGAGATAGAGCACAAACTATGATCGATGATGGGATCGTCGAAGAAGTCCGGACTTTACTGGAGAAATACGATCCGGAATCTGAAGCCATGAAAGGGATTATTTACCGCATATTTGGCGATGTGGTACACGGCGCGAAGACGCTCGAGCAAGCCAAAGAAGAATTTATCCAGGGCGATACTCGTCTGGTCAAAAAACAACTCACATGGTTTAAGCGTAATCCGAATATCAGATGGTTTACAGAGTCCGCCGAGGCCTTTCGCTATATCCAGGAACAGATCAATCACGTAGAATAGGCAGTTAGATGTGCGGCATTGTTGGCTTCACTGGCTTTAAAGACACCGAGCTACTTCATCGGATGATGAAACTCGAAGCGCACCGCGGTCCAGACGGTGAGGGCGAGTATGTCGATGGAGAGTATGTAAGTCTCGGACACCTACGCCTATCGATCATCGACCGAGCGCACGGTCAGCAGCCGATGTTTTCGAGCGATAAAAAACTGGTGTTGATCTACAACGGTGAGATCTATAACTTCCAAGAACTTCGCGCCGAACTCGAAGCCAAAGGTCACCAGTTCCAAAATAATTCTGACAGTGAAGTTATCCTCTATGCTTTCAAAGAATGGGGGGTCGAGAGCTTTGACCGGTTCAACGGCATGTTTGCTTTCGCACTGTATGATATCGAAAGACATACTACCTATCTGGTGCGGGATCATTTCGGCATTAAGCCGCTTTACTATGCGGAGACAAAAGACGGCGTGTTGTTTGCCTCCGAGATTAAACCAATTTTCTATTCTGACAAAATTCCCAAGGCACCACACGACGAATCTATCTATCGGTATCTCCAATTTCGGCTACACGACGACACGCCACAGACGTTTTTTGACGGTATCAAACGACTGATGCCCGGTGAGTATATGACGATCGCAGATGGTAAATCAGAAATCAAGACCTATTCATCGCTGACGCCCAGATCACTGCTTGCCCAAGATATTCGCAAAGATTCTCCGACGCTCGTCACGGAGTTTGATGCGGTTCTGACCAAAAGTATCGCTGATCGGCTGGTCAGTGAAGTGCCAGTCGGTACGGCGCTGTCTGGGGGCTTAGATTCGTCAACGGTCGTCGCCAAGATCGCTCGACTAATGAAGGAAAAGGGCGATACAGCCAAGGCAGTGGGTGATCGCCAACAAACATTTTCGGCCGTCTTTCCAAACTCGGTCAACGATGAAGAGCGCTATATCGATGATTTATTGAAAATGGTGGGAAGTTCCGTGGCTTCTCATAAGATTCAACCGACGAGCGATGGTTTTATCGCTGACCTCGCTGATTTTGTCCGAACACAGGAAGAGCCGACGATTAGCACTGGCCCGTATGCACAGTATTGCGTGATGCGTGAAGCGACGAATCATGTGACGGTCCTGCTCGATGGACAGGGAGCTGATGAGATGATGGCGGGCTATGTGCCGTACCTATTCGTTTATCTCAAACAACTCCGCAAACAAAGGAAATGGGGAACACTCGCGAAAGAAGTATTGAGCTCAACGGACATCATGCGACACTTTTTCTGGACGACGGCCCGCAGTGCGATATTTAAAGGTCAGTCACTGTCGACCAGCGACCTGCTAAACCCTGAGTATCTCAAGAAGCATGTTACGGTTCTCCGACCGACGCTCGTCCAAGATAACCTCAAAGCTCGCCTGGCGAATGACGTATTCTACGAAAGTCTTCCCTCGCTACTACGCTATGAAGACAAGAACACCATGCGCTTCTCGATGGAAGGACGTGTGCCATTTCTCGACCTCGATCTCATGCGCTTTGTCTTCTCGCTGCCCGATTCGGCTATCATACGGAGCGGCTGGAACAAACGCGTGATGCGTGATGCAGCCAAAGACATATTGCCAGCCAGTATCAATAAACGACGCAACAAAATTGGCTTTACCACACCCGAATATGAGTGGTTTTTGCGACTCAAAAACCGCATCTATCAGATCTTCATGTCTGAGAGTTTCATGAATCGACCGTATTTCAATCAACCTGAAGTGGTGAAAGCTTTTGAGGCATTTATCAAAGGCAAAAACCGAGAGACGATGGTGTTCTGGAGGCTGATGAATGTGGAGTTGTGGTTGCGTGAATTTTTCGATGAAAAGACTAAGGAAGCGCCCCAGCAGATCAAGGACGATTACACTCCGAATGCTGACAAAGAGACACGTATCAAAGCAGGCGAGGGCGAGTACGATCGCTACACAGTTCGAACAGATGTCTTCAAAAAGGGCGATAATTTTGCCGAACTCATCAACGACAATGTTCGGCGGTTTTGGCAGGGAGCTGGGGCCAAGAATATTACGTCGGACAAGCCATGGTTTGTGGTTATCAGCGAGAAAGTAGTTGCTATCTCTCAAGGACGATCGTATTTCATCTGGGACATCAAAGCCGGTGTATGGGCTCGACTGCTTAGCAAATATGTGACTCGCACCCCGAATGGCATTGGCTTGGGTAGTCCCTGGACCATGCAGTTAGCGATCCAAGAAGCGGGCTTACCGCGCATCATCGTAGCAAGTATCGGCGGGATTGTCGGAAAACTTATAGGCAAGCGTGGCGTGTTCTATAACCTCGCAGGTGCCAATGTTCGTGCGATCGATGGCCCGACCGAATATTCACTGTATCCGTCCAATGTCTCGGCAAAGTTACCGCCTAAGGATCCTGAGATCGCCGCAGCCGCAATCGCTGATGCGATACGCAGTTCGCTGGAAGAAAATGAGCGTGTAAATTTCGTCGGCGCAGTGATCATCGATGCGAATGATATCGGACGAAACGTCATGGGTAATACAACTGGACTGGGAGACGAGCTCGTCGCTGATATTTTCCGTGATAATCCTATGGGTCAGGCTGCCGAACAAACCCCTCTTACCGTTGTGGTGCAGTCGTCTGTTCAAGATCAAAGCTCTTGATGCTACGACTGCTCATGGCGCATCGCTGCGTCAGCTGACTCCGGTACTCGCTTCACCGTATTTCACTATACGCCTCGCTGGAGTTCCTCGTCGCTTCCTTGCGCTGCATCCATGCACAACGGTAAGGTCAGATCACAATTGTTACTCAGGCATAAAACAGCGTATTCACGACTGAGCAAATTCGTTCTAATTTTTGTAACAATTGTATCCAATAGGGCACTGTTTGCTACAATAGGACCATGATCGAGCAACTCTTTGGTTCAAAGACGCGGGTAAAGCTTCTGCAATTATTCATGAAAAATCCGGGCAGGGCATTCTATGTGCGTGAGATCACTCGCAAAATCAATGAGCAAATCAATTCTGTCCGCCGCGAGCTCGCCAACCTGCTCGAAATCGGCGTCATTACGTCAGACACTACCAACAACCGCCTGTATTATGAAGTCAATCAAAAGTTCGAACATTACGATGCTTTGTCGGCATTGTTTACTAAGGCTAAACTTTCGCCCAAAGTTGCGGCACCCGTTCAGGACGACGAGGAATACCAAAAAGCACTTGGCCCTGTCGAACTCATATTACTGACCGGCAGCTTCACGCGGGATCCCAGGGCCAATGTTGACGTCGTGATCGTCGGCAACGTCAGTAAGGTCCGAGTCAAAAAATTTATGAGCGATATGGAAAAGGATGAAGGTAGGGAGTTGACCTACACGGTCATGACGAGTGACGAGTTTAGTTATCGCCAACAAGTTCATGATAAATTTCTATCGGATGTGCTGACGGCCAAATACGTAGTACAATATGATCCGCGTGGTCTTGTAAACAAATAGAAGGGTAGCAATGGAACTACAATTTTACGGAGCAAACTGTTTTCGGATAGGTAACAAGAAAACTTCAGTTATATATGATGACAATCTGGAGGCTCTTGGTGCAAAATCTGTCACTAAAAAAGAAGATGTCGCTGCATATTCTCAGCGAAGTTTTGTAGACCAAAAAGCTGCTCAAGAAGCATCATTTCTTATAGACGGCCCAGGGGAGTATGAGATCGGTGACATCTCAATCATCGGGGTGAGTGCACGCTCTCATATGGATGAAGAAAATGCTCACAAAACCGCTACGATCTATAAGTTGGTCATCGAAGATATGGTCGTGGTATTTCTTGGTCACATCTACCCCGAACTAAGTGATGATCAGCTCGAGGCGCTCGGTATGGTTGATGTATTGGTCACTCCTGTTGGCGGCAATGGATATTCGCTTGATAGCGTCGGTGCACTCCAAGTTATCCGCAAGATCGAACCGAAGATTGTTATCCCATCTCATTACGATATGAAGGAAGTAAATTATCCAGTACCTCAGGCCCCACTTGATGAATTTGTAAAGGCAATAGCCCTCGAACCAGAGAAAACAAGCAAGTTGAAACTCAAGAAAAGTGATATTTCAGACCAACTCAAGCTCATTGTCCTTGAGTCGTAAAATATTTCCCTTCTTGTTTAATCAAAAAACAAATCCGTGCATCGTTAAGAGATCGTTTGATCGAAAAGACCATGTCCTCTAACGAGTCATCATCGATAATCATAGTTTTACTGTACTTCGGATCAAACAGATAGGTGGTTTGGTTCTGTTTATACAGACACACAAAGTGGTAATCGCTATATCCCATATGCACTACTGATAGATCTATCGACAGAACTATGAATCCGTATTGGTCCAGTAGAGTTTCAATTTTTCTCTCATCCAGACGACTATATGCAAATGATATTTGGTTTGAGGTGCAGCTAGCAATGCCTCGTTGAAGTAAGACTTTGTTATCAGAAATTACATGCAAGCTCACCTTAAATATTCGAGAGAATTCATGGAGCGCCCCAGTAAAGAATACGGCTGGAGAGCGCACTATTCCTTTTGTGAAAATTTCATCTTGTAGTGCGTTTGGTACAGGTAGATTAAAGCGGTTCCGGATGATGAACATGAGCGCGACAATAAATGAAGAGCCTGGGTTTCCTGGAATGGTTTGTTGTAACTCAGATCTCATGGTAGATCGATACTAGAATTTAGTATTTTATTGTCAAGCAGAACAAAGACGACTTCGCTTGTTAGTATCTTGTCTTATCCTGGTCAAAGAGGGGATTCTTTGACCAGAAACACGAAAGCCGGCTGTAAAAGGCTGGAACTTTTGGGAAAGTGGTTCTATCCCAAAAGTTTCAGCCTCAATAAGCCGAGTTTTCGTGTGGTCAGGGTGAGAAGACTTGAACTTCCGATCTCTGGACCCCCAGCCCAGCGCTT
>CAZWNK010000029.1:0-7918 GCA_964635445.1 uncultured Candidatus Saccharibacteria bacterium
GGCAAAATCGGATGCAAAGCGGCACGGATGGCCAATGGTTTCGAGATGAAAGTCCAAGCCTATGACCCTTTCCCTGATGAGACCCGAGCCAAAGAATACAACTTCACCTACGTTAATCTCGAGCAGCTGCTCTCGACAAGTGATGTGGTCAGTCTTCACGCACCATTGACTCCGGAGACGCATCATCTGCTGGATCGTGCACGTCTGAGTATCATGAAACACGGATCGTACCTGATAAATACAGCACGTGGCGAACTCATTGATACCGATGCGTTGATCAATGAGCTACAAGCTGGGCGCTTTGCTGGCGTGGGACTCGATGTGGTCGAGGGCGAGAACTTACTGGATGTTCATGAGGAATTAGCCAGTTTGCGTGGCCACGAGGTAGCTCTGGATGTTGCCAAACGCAAAGTCGAACTCGATGTGCTTCTCCAGCATCCTCAGGTCGTACTGACGAGCCATAATGCGTTCAATACGATGGAGGCGATCGGCCGGATTAATCAAACAACCATCGATAATATCCTCTCCTTTTTCAACGGAAACCTACAGAATGAAGTGACGATCAAGCCGAAATCCATACCCGTCACCTCATCCTCTAATTCTGGCAAACTAGTGATCGTGCGTCATGGGGAATCTGAATGGAACGCGCTTGGCAAGTGGACGGGTACGACGGATGTGCATGAATCCGCCAAAGGCTTTGCCGAGGATGCCAAAATGGGAGTGAAATTACACGACATCCAGTTTGATTATGCCTATTGTTCGGAGCAAGTTCGCACTCTTGAGACGTTGGAGGGCATTCTCGACGCTAGCGGTGAATTCAATGTGCCGTACGAGCGCGCGCATGGCATCAACGAACGGGACTATGGTGTCTACACAGGTAAAAATAAATGGGAAGTCGAAAAGGAAATTGGCGAGGAAAAGTTCAATGAACTTCGTCGTGCATGGGATTATCCAGTGCCCAATGGCGAGACACTCAAAGATGTTTACGCGCGTGCTATACCCTTCTATACGAGCAAAGTAGTGCCGCGACTCCTCCGGGGTGAAAACGTCTTGATCGTAGGTCATGGCAACTCCATCAGATCTCTCGTGAAATACATCGAGACGATCCCGGACGGCAAGATAGCGGAAGTTGAAATGATCTTCGGGACAGCTCTCATCTACACTGTCGATCACGAAGGAAAAATGATTACCAAAGATGTCAGAAAGATTGACACTACACCCCCGCCCGCTTAGTTTAATTTACTCAAATATAAGGGTTTCGAGTGTGTCTCTGGAATAACTTAAGCAGTTTTCTTATGCAAGTCAGTGTCAAGTAAAACTTTAACTTTGGCAGCCAACTCTCGCATAGATATATTGGATTTCAAGATGTAATCTTTGACTCCATAGTTTTGCCCCATCGACTTATCGTCAGGGTGCTCTAGGTTGCTGATGATAATAACAGTCGTTTCGTCATGGTTGGCACGGATTTCTTTGAGTACGTCAAATCCATTTTTTTTGGGCATGATGATATCTAGCAAAATAATCTGAGGATGATGTTTGGCGATCAGTGCCAGTGTTTCCTCACCGTCAGAAGCAGTAAGCACCTGACAACCTAACTCGGATATTTTTTTCGATAAGACACGACGAAGTGGCGGTTCATCTTCCGCGATCAAGACGGCTTGCTGTGACTGTCCGTTGGTCTGCATGTCTAATTTCTTGCTCTAAAAGCTTATGCTACTATAGTAAGCGAACCATTACAATAGAATGCTGATGCGGAGTAAGAAGATAAGCCACAATAGACGTTCAATAGATGCCTTTCATCGATTGTCGTCACTCGCAATTGTTTCATCGACGATCTACCTCGTCTGGCTGCTTTTTCATGTCGCAAGTATATTGGGATATATCTTTTTCGCTCTTGAATCAGGCGTATTTTTGATTGTGCTCGTCTTTGTATACAACCATTGGACGCGGAGTTATCGCCTTCTCGGTGGATCGTATTCTCTGCGTGCCAGCGTCGATGTTTTTATACCGACGGTCAACGAAGCGCTATCGATTCTCGATAAAACTATTGCCGCAGCAGTCAATATAGATTTTGCAAACAAAACGGTCTATATCTTGGATGATGGTAATCGACGAGCTGTGCGTGAGCTTGCGGATCGATACGGATGTGTATATTTGACTCGCCCCGATGTTGCCCAAAAGCGCTTTAAAGCAGCAAATCTGAATTATGGATTGAAGCACTCAACGGGTAATTATGTTTTGACGATCGATGCCGATAATGTCGTGTCGCCGGAAATTGTGGACGATCTTCTCGGTCATTTTAAAGACCGGAAAGTTGCGATTGTTGCCTCTCGTCAGTCTTTCACTGTGCCAGAGGGTGATTTCAACCATGACCATTTGTTCTATAACTACATGCAGGCTGGCAAAAATCAGGATGGGGCCGCCATAAGTTGTGGTTCGGGAGTTATCTACCGACGGAGCGCTCTGGATCGGCTTGGTGGTTTTAGTGAGTGGAATCTTGTCGAAGATCTGCATACGACATATGAGGCCAACCAGTACGGGTATCGGTCGCTCTACGTGACACAACCATATGTAAGTGGCCATGCTCCGCGAGATCTGAAGACGGTATACAAACAAAGAGGTACATGGGCACTCGACACCTTGCGTATGTTTTTCTGGCAGCAACCGTTGTTTCGTCGGGGACTCAGTTTTAAACAACGACTGCATTATTTTGAGATCGGCTATTGCTATATAGCGAGCGCGTTTCTATTGCCGTCAATATTTGTCATTAATTTTTATACGCTCATCACAGACCAGACGATGATAAGTGGCGGATGGTGGTATATTGTTTTTCGTTTGCCAGCACTCGTCGCGACTCTCGTCTTGTTTGGTACATTTAGTCAAGGACAACTAACCTCGCGCGTCTGGGCGGGATTGTTTCCTGTGTATATGAAAGCGAGTGTTCTAGCGCTTTTGTATCGGCGCAAAAAACCCGTGTATCGCGTCACTAGTAAGGTCGATACCGGAGAACGGTCGCTACGACTGGTTATTCCGCAGTTGGCTTTTGCAACATTCGGTGTGGCGCTTGTTTTTTATCATCTGTGGAGCTATGGTCCAACGCGTATTTTTTGGTTTAGTTGTTTCTGGGTAATCGTCATGCTCTACTGGTTATCACCTATCGTCATGAAAGCCGCCAGAATAAAATACTAAGTGATCACCGATGATGGAGGACTTCAGAGACTTTGTCGACGACTTCTTCTAGTGTCGAATCTGCCTTGATCAGGTATTTGTTGACGTAAAGTTCACTGGCTTGTGCAGATATCTCGACTTGATTGTCGATGTTCGTGAGGATGATCACTGGTATCGATTGTCCCCATGATTTTGTCCTGATTTCTTTGAGCATATTGATACCGTCCATGACAGGCATCAATATGTCTGCAAGAACAAGGTCTGGATTATGCGCGGTACTTACCTCAAGTGCCTCTTTGCCGTTTTTACAAGCATCTACGATATAACCTGCATCGGTTAGCTTTTGTCGGAGAGCATGCAATAGTGACTTCTCGTCTTCGACTACAAGGATTCGTGAAGTCGAAGAATCGTTCATGAGTTTCCTTCAAGTGTTTTTTTGATGTTATTTATGATGTCGTCTAATCGATTCTCACTCTTGATGTAATACTCGGTCGCACCCAATCTCATATAGATTGCTTTTTTGTCATATCCAGCAGTATTGGTTACTACGAACACAGGTATATCTTTCCACTCAGGTCGATTTTTGATCTTCTCGAGAAAATCTAGGCCACTCATATTGCCAAGTAGATAATGGTTGAGCCAGACGGCATCAACATTATCGATATCCTCCATGTAACCAAAAGCTTGTTCGACAGTTCTGGCAGTAGCAACCTCAAATCCGAAAGTTCGTAGTTTATGAGATATTGCGTTGAGTAGAGGTGTCTCGTCTTCGATGATTAGAACGGTAAATGAAGTATCCTTTGCCATAATCGTATTATATCTGCTACGTTAATTTTTTTGAACCGACCTTCGGGGATACGGAAAGTGGCAAATAAACATAAAAAGTTGTTCCCCTATCCTCTCGCGACTCGAACCAAATCATTCCTTCGCAGTAATCCACAATTTCTTTGACAATGTAAAGTCCTAGGCCTGTACCTTCGGTGTCTTTTTCGACGATGTTCTCAGCACGGAACATTTTCGTGAAAATTTTATCTTTAGAGCTCACCGGTATCCCGTAGCCAGTATCACTGACAACTGAGAGAAAACCTTTGTCAGGTATCGTGTGTCCAGCAACGATTTGACCTCCGACTACTGGCTCGATATGGAGAGTGATCTTCCCTTTCTCGGGCGTATATTTGGAAGCGTTTGACAGAAGATTTTGGTAGATCACTTGGAGGTATTTTTTGTCGAACATAACTCCGGGGATTGGGGACGTCGACGTAAAATCAAACACTTGTTCTCGTTCGGCGAAGTTTGGTTTCAGTTCGCTTATAACTTGCTCTGCTTCCGCCTTCGGGTCGATATCCTCGGGTTCGACGGTGAAAGTCCCGAGTTCAAGTCGCGAGACGTTCAGGAGCGCATTGATAAGTCCTACCATACGTTGGCTCGAAGCGTAGACTTCGTTGAGATACTGAACTTGCATGTCGGACGGCTGGCCAGCGTCACCCGCAAGCAGCATCTCTGTATACCAGTTGATGGCAGACAATGGTGTTCGGAGCTGGTGTGATGCGAGTGAGACAAATTCTGTCTTTGCTTTATCGATTTGATGCATCAGCGTTATGTCTTCTTCAGTTGCCACGTAGGCTGCTACGGTACCGTCAATCCTTATGGGGGTGATCCGACCAAGCGCCACATACAATTTACCGTCCTTTCGTCTATTGAGTAGTTTGTGTGTGACAAAATGACCGCTACTTTTTCGCTTCCAGAGTTCGTCGTAGTACTCGACACTCATGAGACCTCCCCACAGGCGGGGGGTCTGGTGGTACATTTCTTTGAGCGAGTATCCAGTCAGTCGCTGTGCGGCGGGATTGGCGAACAAAATGTATCCATTTTTGTCTGTGACAATGATGTGATTGCTGGCCTGCTCAATAATCTGAGCTAACAAGTCTTTGAGATTTTGCGATGAACTAAGTCTGTTTGTGCGCGTTATATAGCGTTTCCCATCTGCGATAATTGGTTTAAGAATTTTCTCAATTTTCAGATCAGTTTTGGCGGTAGGATATAGTGCTTCGTAGTGGATTTGTTTGGAGTCGATCCCAAGCTCTTCCAAGATAGATGACATAGAATTAACAAATCCTTGAGGTCCTGAAACCATGAATTTTTGCACGTTGTATTTTGCAATACATTTTTTAACGTCGTGTTTATTGGGTTTACCGCTCAGGTACTCCACTTCAAAACCGCGCGATGAAGCCAGGTGATCCAGCTCGGCTTTTAGATGAGGAGGCATGCCCTGTTGGTTGTAAGTGACGAGAAGGCTATCTAAAAATTGACCCGATCTGATTCTTGACAAAAAAGGGGTCAGACCCGTGCCACCTGCGAAACATACGGCAGGTGTAGAATCAGATGTGAACACAGAACCAAATGGTCCAATGATTTGGACATTTTGATCGTTTTTTAAAGCACGCACTGCAGTTGTGAACTCTGAATTCGTAATACGTATGATCAATTCGAGTACATCGCTATCGGCAGCAGATGCGATAGTGTAGGCATGCCGGTCGACGTAATCTTTTTTGGCGCTTAACTTTGGCAACACGAGCCATAGGTACTGTCCGGATTTGAATGTGAATCCGTCTGGTTTGCGAATAACGAGGGTCGTGAGGTTATTGGTGTCATCATGCGATATATTATCGATGACAACATCGTAGCGAGGCTCTCGACTAATAGTAGGAAGTTCTGAGAATCCGCTAACTACTGAACTACGCCTCTTGGGTACTGACATGTTTACCTTTCTATATCTAGATTATATCCAAGATCGTGTGCGAATAAAATGAAAATGCTTGGCTTATACGAATTCAAGTGTTTTCTCGTGTTCTATAGGAATAGTCCGATATCAAATAGTAGTTGACTTGTGTTTTTGAACGAAGTTTTTAAAGTTTGAACACCAACGTCAACATTCTCTATTTAACAGCGGATCACTCTGCCGCAGTTCGGACTCTCTGATACAAGTAAAACAAAAAACACATAGACATAAGCCCATGTGTTTTTTGTTTGGCTGGGGATGAGGGATGACGCTTCGCTATTCCGTCGCTCCGTTACTCGAAGTAAACTTCTGCGTGACTCACTCCTTACGAACCCCACGTTCTCCGCTTTACAGCGGATCACTCTACGGGCGTTCAGATCCCATCAATTCACAGAGCCATGAAAAAACCGGACATCAAAGTCCGGTCATTTCATGGCTGAGCGTGGCGGTCTAGTACACTCCAACAGGGGTAAAATGAGACAAATGGGACACGAAACGGTATGTTCGGGAGTGTCCCGTTTTTAATATATCAGCTCGCGACCATTGGGTGCTTTGAAGGATCTTTTGTTCCAGTTTACAGTGTCGTGACTATCTTTTTGCTTGATATTCAACTTCTTGCTCTCCGTAGCTAAGATTTTACGCGTTTCGAGATTCTGGCAAATGCATCGTCCTGGATATGAATCTTTTCTGCCAACGCTTCTGGTGTGTATCCGTAGGTATTGGGATGTTCGTTGGTGGTCAGTATGTGAATCATAACGTCTTTGGCGTACTGACCAGCTTCAGCCAGTTGATCATCCAGTAGCTTTTGCGCGATATTCTCGCCACTAACTACCACGATGTCATATACCGCAGACTTAGAGATCGGGTACGTCTTTCTCTCCTTGGTTTCACCATCCTTGAATATGCAATCACTGCCACGTATAGCCTGCATGAGCGCTTGATCTTTGCGGCACAGTTCAACTAGGCCGCGGCGCTTCCACCCCAAATCCATCTTCAAATCCAAAAAGGCAGTTATCTGTCCTTTTCTGATAATAGTGATATCCGGATAAAAAGTGGTTTTGGTATCCGACACATGCACCGGCTGGTCGACAAGAATAAAATCGATGGTAGGGTCGCCTATCAGTAGGTAGCTGGCGAACAAGTCTTCGGCAGCCGATGATATCGAGTGGGATCGGCCACGCCGGATCTTTGCATCAACGTATAGTGGAATGCGAGCATCTTGGTAAAGTCGTATAACTTTTAGTAGGAATTCTTCGGGTGTCATAGTTTCCTCAGTGCGTTAAATATTTCAACCATAGCCAATGTGTCGAGTTTGCAGTATTCAATCAGGTCGGCAAACAGCACCTGCTTGTCGATGGAATCTTTGCCGTCAATCACAGCCTGCATCCAGAGCCGCTGCGCGGATGCGCCATCATGGATACCCAACTCGGTGTAGGACAGGTGCGGTATAAGCACCGGCAGCACTTTCTTAATGCTGGCGCTACCCATGAAGTCTTTGTCTACGTACCAGCCTTTGGCGAACGGGGTCATCAGGTCGTTCATGCGCCCATTCAGGCCGAGCAGGAAGTCCCTAAGCTCCGGCACTTCTTCTGCCAGCGTGGAATTGCAGCCTTTCTCGAAGCCTATGTTCCATGCCAGAACAGTGCCGTCATCACCTATATGGCTTCTCAGCGCTTCGGCAATAGGTTTGCATGGGTTAGTGCTGTCACGGTGCAGATATTCCTCGTGCCGCAGCTCCGAGTCCGGCGAATCCAGAATGTGCAGTGAGTATTGGAATGGTACCTGCTGGTACGGTCGTGTGCGGTCAAAAGGCGGCACCACACCGGCAAGTGTTTCGTAATCCAGGAAATACAGCGGATAGGTAAACGATTCAAGCAGTTGCTTGATCGGCTCTGGCGTAACAATCGGTTGTCCGAGTTTGGCAGCGCGGACTTGCAGGTTCTGCTTTGGTGATAGCGGAAAGTCATCCGG
>CAZWNK010000030.1:0-7572 GCA_964635445.1 uncultured Candidatus Saccharibacteria bacterium
CGACCTGGAAGGCGTCTTGTCCAATCATGCTGCTCAAACGGTTGCGCATGTTGAGAGCGGCACTTTCCGTAAAGGTGATACAGAGAATGTTGGCGGGTAAAGTGTCAGTTGTTTTGAGTATATTCGCGACCCGCATACTCAGCAGTTGGGTCTTACCGGTTCCCGGACCAGCAATCACCATCACCGGTCCCTGGACTGTTTCCACGGCCTGCTTCTGGGCGTCGTTCAACTGCGCATATAACTCCTCGTAACTCGCCATACCCCTATTCTACCCTAAATATCGTTAGAAGTATTTGCAGGGTTAAACCCCGCAAATACTATATAGTTAGAATTATGCCTAGCAGGAATACAGTCAGACAATATCAACCCTACTCCTACTATCATGTCTATAATCGTGGTGTTAATGGCAGAAGTATATTTAAAGACCAGCAAGACTACTCTGTTTTTCTTAACTTACTAAAACGACATCTTGATATTGAACCAAGTAAAGATAAAAGTAATCGTGAACTTGTATGGTTATACGAACAAATTGAGCTTCTTACATACTGCTTAATGCCAAACCACTTCCATCTCCTGCTGTATCAAGTTGATAAGGATGCAATTGCGAAATTATTGAAGGCTGTTGGCGCCGCATATACTGGCTATTTCAATAAAAAACACCACCGATATGGCGCACTATTTCAGGGTACCTACAAAGCCTCGGCAATTTTAAATGATTCTTATCTTATGCATATTTCACGTTATATACATTTAAATCCGGATAATTATAAAGACTATGAATACTCGAGCCTACCCTACTACCTAGGCAGTAAAAGCGCTGCATGGGTTAGACCAGAAAAAATAACTGACATGTTCGATAAAAATCCAGATGTCTATTTAATGTTTTTGGAAGAATACGAAAATCGACGTGGTGAGCTTGAAGATATAAAGCACATGTTAGCAGATTGTTAGTATTTGCGGGGTTTAACCCTGCAAATACTTCACAGGAACTAAAGTGGACTTTACTAGATTTAGATCACCCACTTCCCTATCCTTGTGGTGCAAGCTTGCAATATATCTTTAATATGTCAGACTTTGGATTTATAGATCGGGAGTCGACAGAAAGACAATTGCATGAGTTACGAAGTAAATCTCCATCAAGCGCAAACCAAAATTTTACGAGAACTCCTCTTCTCGACTGGCGCCGGGTATGCCGAATTACAAAAACCAACCGGTCTTACCAGTGATCACTTTAACTTTCATATCAAGAAATTAGTTGAGATGGACTATGTCGAGAAGCTCGAGCGTGGTAAATACCGATTGACGCCTCGCGGCAAAGAATATGCCAACCGACTCGATACGGATGAAAATACGATCGAACGCCAGCCCAAAGTCGCCGTCATCCTCGCTATTGAGAAAAAAGAAAGCGGTAAACAATACTTTCTCTTCCAAGAACGACTCAAAAATCCATACTTTGGCTTCTGGGGTTTCCCAAGTGGCAAGATCCGTTGGGGCGAGACTATTATCGAGACGGCGGCTCGCGAACTTATGGAAGAGACAGGATTCGAAGCTGATTATCGGTACGCTGGTGTCTATCATGAGTTGGTCTATCAACAAGAAACTGGCGAACAGCTTGAGGACAAAATCTTCCATGTCATCCACTGCACCAACCCACGTGGGCGGTTGACTGAACAGTTCGAGGGAGGCCGCAACAAATGGATGACTCCTGCGGAAGGTGTTGCCCAAGAGAAGAAGTTTGACAGTCTTGAGATCGAGATGGATATGGCTCGCGAGGATTCCGAACATCTCATCGAACAAACTGTCACGTACTCAAAAGAAGTGTTTTGAAATGAACAAGTGTAACTACCGAACTATAGTTTGCTGATAAAATCTTGAGCGAGCTGCTCTTTGCATTTGAGATTTTGGTCTTGTGATGCGTATGAATTGATAGTTGCTGGTTTGGTCATTAGGTAAGCGTGGACTTCGGCTTTATCTTCCTCTATCGCAGAAACACTGTACGAAGTCACAAAACCGGTTGAGGGGTGTTCGATACGGGTATTTTGATCAGTTTTGTTGAACGCAAGGCCACTACCCGAATATGTGAAGCCACCAGGATTGCAGGATAACCATGCGGTGTCGTTGTACCGATATGTATTGTAGGTATGTGCATCGAAAAGATGCTGCGCCTCATGATGGATGAGATGTCGATAGTAGACACCGTTCTCAGACTGCAGGTATTCAGTATCTATAGAAAGATACAAGGCCAGATCTATGAAAGCCTCGGGCATGGCGCTTTGCGTTAATCCACCCCAGCGAAGGTTTTTAACCAGATATATTCGTTCTAATCCGGCATTCGCTAGTCGTCCCGTAGGATATTTAGCCAGTTCAACTGTGAGTACGTTGCGAGCTTGCTCGACATTTTTGCTGTCGCTTGCGGTTACTGGATCCCATTGGGCGTATGAAAGTTCTGCATGTTTCGGCACTTGAGTCGTGATGATAACAGATGAAATCGTCGTACTTTCAGGTTGAGAACTGGTAGTCGTGGCACTGATATTGAACCACGCGACAACTGCGATGGCGCTCAAGGTGCTCGCGAGGAAAAATCGAAACACCCGACCTCTGTGATTCATGAGGTATATAATACCACATAATAGTAAAAAAGTAAATATCTAGAGGTCTGTAGAGTCCGTACCCCAGGAAGCTTTCAGAGTAGATCGGGCCTGTTCTACGGTTTCTTTGAATGCCTTGGTGGCGGCCTCGATAGCTGATTTTCGGGTTTTCTCTAGTGTCTTGATCTGACCAGAAAAGTCGGTGTCTGCTTGACGACCATCTTGAAATGTTTTTCGTGCATTTGCAAGATCTGTTTTCAAGGTCGAGATGATGTCTAGAACTGTCGTGTCAGCTGCACACGACGTCTCGGCTTTCGTGAAAGCAGTGACGACTGCGGCGCGATAACTTGCGACTTGGCTGTCGGCTTGTGTTTTGTGTGAGTTCACGAGTGCATCAACCCCATCTTGGAATGCTTTGCGTGCTTTGTCGTATGCAGCCCGACGAGTCGTGATTGCCGTTTTGACAGTACTGACAAACAGAGCGACGGCTTGTTTCTGAGTATCGGTTGTTGCTTTGTTTTCGAGCGCGCTGAACTCGGCATCTCGTTTTGTGTTGGCGACTTCGCGGGCGGCATTGATCTTAGTTTCCCAAGTACTGCGATCAGACGATCGTTTGGTACCCACCTCATCTCTCTTGGCTTCGCGTTCGCTTTTGCGTTTGTCAAACTCTGAGAGCAATTTTGTTTTGAGGGTTGCGAGTCCAGTTGTGCAGAAGGTGCCTGTTTCAAGTTTGCCCCTGATACTGGAACCATCCTCAGCAAATACCGGTGTCGCACTGAGTAAGAGCCCGCTTATCATTACCCCGCTCAAGGCGAGTTTAGAAAGAGCTTTCATTGTACGTCTCCCCCAGAGTTTTCAGTGCCGTTGTGTCGTTAGAGGCACGACTCTGATAACTGTCGCTATTACTCTGTTCGACGGTCGACTCATTATCGAACGCCGAGTTGATGTCGCTAATGACTGTATCAAGTTTCACGGTTGAAGCTGTCTTGGCCTGTTCGGTTGTGGATTTTGATTTCTCATCTGTTACCGAGTTACTCGACGAACTTTTTGTCTTCTGAGATGTTTTGGTATTACTTCTCTGCATCACCCACCACCCGACGGTCGCGATGAGGGCGATCACGATCACGACGACGACAACTTCTATGTGCGAGAAGCCGCCTTGTTTCCTTATGCGCGTAGTCATAGCATCCTTCCTGGTAATGCTTATGTTATGGCCCTACTATACAACAGATTCTGTGATCAAGCGATTATCAATGGATTAGCGACTGACTCAACAAGCTCTTGTGCTGCCTCTACTTGTTGCATCCTGGCTTCTAGATATTCCTGAGTCGTGTGACTCCCATTCCGAACTGTTTGTTCGTATAAGACAGGCAGTTGAAGTGAAGCAAGCGTCTTTTGATCTGATTCATGGAAAGTTAATACATAAAAAATCGGCTCTATCATATACAGCGGCGGTAGATCGGGTCCCATGTCGGCGCGTATGGTCGGTACGAGTTTGTGTGGTCGTTTGCCGAGATGTTGAGCTTGGTCTTTGTCGTGCGTTGCCAGGCTAGCATGGACGGCAATCTCAGGTGCTTTACGATAAAATTCTGCGTCGGTTCTCATGACCGCATCAATAGTCACTACTCGTATGATTCCTGCCGCCTTCTCATCATCTGTCCCTGGCAATACAATCGCTCGAGGCAGAGCTCGATCGTGATAACCGTCTCGTACTTTTCCGCCCAGGTCTACTACTACAGCTGAAAACCATTCGGCATATCGCTTGTTTCGATCCAGATAGTGGGCCGCAATAGAAGCAATTTCTTCTTCTGGTGTTTCCAGCTCATGCTTTAGGTGATGTAGTGTATGCCTGGCGCTCGCATCTGAGAATGATTGTATGATGGGATTTTCTTCACTACGAGCATATGAAGGCATTGCAGGTACCTTTCGTTATGTTATTGATCGCATAATACTCCCCTACACAAAATGTTAATGCTGTAATATGTTCCACAAAAGCTCGAAAACGTATAGAACACCTGTAAAAGCATGCAAAATAAGTGCATTTCCCTATACAAACAAAATATTAGCAAAAGCATAAAACCATTTACAAAACAGCACAAATATGCTATTATAACAGCGATCTTTCAAGTATTTTGAGGGGTCGTTTTTTAACATGAGTAGAGTGAATTTTCTTCTTTCGTACAGAGGATTTCGGTGCTGCATCTTTGTGCTTAGGCTTGCCTGAGCTTCGAGATGCAGTACCGCAATATCCCCTAGTATGAAAGCAGGTTGCAGTGGAAGAAATCCGTCCAGAGTTCCACTTGAACAAGAACTACGTCATCGCCGAAGCTTCGCTGCTTCTGCCGTGGAAGGACTTGGTCAAGATCATGGAGCGCAACGGTCTCGAGGATGTTGCTTTCGACGGTGTCATCGTCGTCGGCAGACTCGTCAGCCCGGAAGGACTACGCGGACCGAGCGTCACCAAGTGGCGACGCGGTGTCGTGGTCAAGATGAGCGATGAAGCCGTGAGGATCCGCAGCAAGAGCATCCGCAGCATCAACGCGCGGCGACGGGCTCGAGTAGGCTCCTGGAGATGAGTGATCACTCCAAGGCGCCGAAACGCTTCACCGACTTGGTTGGCAAGAAGGTCGTGTATCGACTGGAGGCCACCGGCCAGGAGGTAAAAGGCGTCGTTCAACATCACCCCTATCCCGGTGGTGGCAAGTCAGGTGGCAGCAAGAACCGTAAGCGGTTCAAGCGAATCAACATCACCTGGTATGTCCTCGTCACCGACGATCACGGGGCAACACATCCTGTTCCCGCCAGCTGGGTCCGTGTTCGACGCCATCGCCGCAAGGTACGCGTGTGAGCAAGCTTCCGGCTGGGACGCGAGTGGCCTGTGTGCTACCCAACCAACAACAACTCACCGGACGGCTCCTTCTCGGGTGCTGCCCTTCTGACACCTTCGCTGTCGTCCTCACGGATGATGACGAAGTCGTGCATGTCCCGGTCGATCAGATCTGAGCTCTCGAAGGAGTGTCATGACCGACATTGTCAAAGCGTCGCACGGCTACCACGTTGGTGCTGTCGTCGTTCTCGTGAGAGAAGGCACGCATACCGGAGTGGTAGACCACTTGTACCAGCACAAGGGCCAGGACCGCATCCTGTTCCGTCGAGATGGCGACTACATGACGACGCCCTGTGTCCACACGGAGTTGCGTCTACCGACGCCAGGAGAGATGTCGAACAGACCGCATCCGTTGGCCACGGTCAACACCTGAAGATCGCCGCGGCGAGGGTGTGGACCTACAAGTCCTTTGAGCGTTCACGCTCCACCCTCGCCCCAGGCGACGCCTCACTCTACTCATGTAACACCAAGAAATAATTATGAAGCCACCGAAAGGTGTCTTTTTGTTGCCGTAATTTAGTCAAAAATATGTCCACCGAGCCAGCTTTGTGAATGAAGCTCATCCCCGATCCGAAGGAGTTCGTTGTACTTAGCAGTTCTCTCGCCTCTTGATAACGATCCAGTCTTAATGAGCCCTGTACCCAATCCGACGGCGAGATGTGCGATGCTTGTGTCTTCGGTTTCGCCTGATCGATGCGAGATAATCGCTCGCCAGCCATGTTCCGTAGCCATCTTGGTCGCTTTGATGGTCTCGGTGAGAGTGCCGACTTGATTGAGTTTGATGAGTACTGCATTGCCAGCGTGGCTTTTGATGGCTTTCTCCAGGTATTTCGTCTGGGTGACGATGAGATCATCTCCGACTAGAGTGAGGTCACTGTCGGCCAGCTCTTCGGTCATCGTCGTCCAGCCCTGCCAGTCGTTTTGATCTAATCCGTCCTCTATTGAAACAAGCGGATAACGTCGTGACAGGTCATGATACCAACCGATCATTTCTTGAGTACTAAGAGAGCGATTTTCGGTTTGCAGGTGGTAGGAGTCGTCTCTATATAGTTCACTGGCGGCAACATCCAGAGCGAGTTTGATATCTCTGCCCGGCTCATAGCCGGATAGAGCGATGGCCGCCATGAGCAAATCGAGAGCAGCGGTATTGCTACCGATTGCCGGAGCGTAACCGCCCTCATCTCCCACGGTTGTCGGAAATCCTTTATCATGTATCAATTTTCCTAAGCTATGAAATACCACACATCCCATTTGTAGTGACTCAGGAAAATCCTTGGCTCCAACGGGCACGATCATGAATTCCTGGATATCGGTGGAGCCTGAGGCATGCGCACCGCCATTGATCACATTCATCATCGGGAGTGGTAATTTCATGTCAGGCATACCGGCCAAGACGTTGATGTAACGATAGAAAGCCACGCGTTTCGATGCGGCTACCGCTTTGGCGATTGCCAGAGAGACTGCGAGTATGGCATTGGCGCCGAGTCGAGATTTGTTTTCAGTTCCATCAAGATCGATGAGTGACTTATCGACTGCGGCTTGATCGCCACAATCCAGGTGCCTCAGTGTGCTTACTATTTCACCTTCGACATTGGCGATGGCCTTCAGTACGCCCTTGCCTCCGTAGGCTTTGTCACCATCACGAAGTTCATTTGCTTCTCGCTCGCCTGTTGATGCGCCACTTGGAACTGCTGCTCGTTCCATACTCCCGTCTTCGAGGACAGCATCAACCTCGATGGTCGGGTTGCCTCTCGAATCTAAAATTTGCCTCGCTTTCAGACTTTGTAAACGCATATGCTTATCATACACGGATTCGTGAATAGCTTCCTCATCGAAGCTTTTGTATACTGAAGCATAAGCATGAAAATAATCTTCTACAACACTACTCCGCTTGAGCAACAGGCGTTCAATAGCGCTTTTGGTGAACATGAGGTAGTGTTCAAAGAAAGTGCGCTTACCCTTGAGACCATTGTCAAAGATGCTGACATCATCTCCGTATTTGTAAGCAGTAAAGTAACGGCTGAGATTATCAATGCTTTCGACCATCTGAAGCTAATTGCTTGCCGATCGGCTGGACATGACAATATCGATTATCCG
>CAZWNK010000030.1:7582-7836 GCA_964635445.1 uncultured Candidatus Saccharibacteria bacterium
TGCAAAAGCCAAAAACATCCCGGTCGTCAATGTACCAACCTATGGTGAGAATACGGTCGCTGAGTTTGCCTTTGGACTCTTGCTCACACTGACACGCAAACTTCGTGAGTCGTTTGATTCAGCCAAGAGTGGTCGTATCGAACACGACAGCTCACATGGGACTGACTTGGCCGGCAAGACGTTCGGTATCATCGGTTCTGGCAAAATCGGATGCAAAGCGGCACGGATGGCCAATGGTTTCGAGATGAAAGTCC
>CAZWNK010000031.1:0-7770 GCA_964635445.1 uncultured Candidatus Saccharibacteria bacterium
TCTTTGATAAATAGATGCTCACCTACTTCCCAGTACTTGATGAATTGGATGAAGGCGCAGCGCCAACCGGTGCCTAGCCCGCGACCTAACAGCCCTAGTGATGCAGACGTCTTCCCCTTTCCTTCTCCTGTATAGACAACGACAACAGAATCTTTGGTTTGGTAGTCCTCAAAAGCCATGTATGGATTATAGCGGATAACCCAAAAACAAAACCAGCCCCTTACGGGACTGGTGAAAATGCGTGTGTGAAAAAGCGAGAAAGATGGTCAGAGTGGAGTTGTGTGTTGGGAGTTGTGTGTAAGGCATGCTGCCCCGTACTTGCGAAGTGTCCATCACAAATCAGATGAGTCGGCTGGCGCGTTGCGTATCATGTAGATCACGCGATTGGTGGGCGCATCCGCTCTTCTTCATTGTGTTTTGTCGCGACGATGACAGCATGCCTTACAACCCCGCACAATCACGGCCTAACCCGACGAGTTGTCAGCTCGTCAAAACCGTGAGAACGACGACGTCCAACACGACCTCCTGGGTCACTTCCCCCTTCGTGTTGTTCATCAACGATGAGCTCCGGGGCGGAGCACTACTGGTCCGGTGGTGTCACTATACCCCCATGGTGAGACGGGACCCACACTCTCGTGTATCATACCAAAGCCTCGACTGTGGTTTGGCTACGCAAGGTGTGATGTGGAAGACGGCCAGCTGCGCTTTGCAGTGGTGGTTCCTTTCGGTATCTGGTCGTCGGATCGGCTTGGGTGACGAATCATTCGTCGCAAGCAGATTACGACTCGCATAATCTCTTTGCGACGAACAATATTCTCTTTCTCGCTTTTTAAGGTAATACCAACCTATATAGGTTAGTTGCCGACAAATATAAAACTAGTTGTAGGCTCTGTCAATACATTTTCTGTACCTGATATACTAAGCAGCATGAATGAATCCCAAAAATCCGACGCCAAAATTACAATCTATTCAGCTGTGTGGTGTGCATTTTGTAAAATGGTGAAGCAGTATCTTACTGACCGCGACATTCCCTACAAAGAGATTGACGTCGAGCAAGATCGTGATGCCGCTCGACTTATCCTCGATAAGACTGGTCAGATGGGAGTACCTGTCATCGATATCGATGGTATATGGATCCTGGGATTCGATCGCCCAAAGATCGACGCGGCCCTCAAAGAAAAGCAACTGAACTAAAAAGAGCCTCTCGAGAGAGGCTCTTTTGTTTACTATAGGTGAGCTATTTTCGCTTAGTTTTGCGAGTTACTTTGGCTGTACTCGAGCTCGCTACTGGTGTAGCGGTTGCTGGTCGCAGGCGGCGGAAGCGTGGTGTCATCCAATTCTCGACGAAGAAAAACGCATAGAGATTCATACCGACGATTGCACCCAAAATAGGGGCAAATGCATAGCCGTTATTGAAATTGCGCACACCGTAGGCAACAGCTGGGTTCAATATAGCTGCCGAACCGAGTGCTGCGACCATGATGCCTAGGAAATACGAGGTACCGATAGTGGCAGCTGCTTTCATGTTCTCAAACTTTTGGTAGACTGCAGCGGCGATACCGAAGGTGAAGACCATCGTACCAATCATCTCTGCAAAAAAGACACGTCGATCTGCGGCCTTGCTCCAATCAAACATAGTCGCTTGATTTGGGACGGCTTTGCCGACGAAATACTCATAGAGTTTCCAAGCGGTCACTGCGCCAACTGCTTGAGCGATGACATAGGTGAAAGCTTTGACCAGGCTAATTTTGCGGATAGAAAGCAACCCGATAGTGACAGCTGGGTTGATATGAGCGCCCGAGAACGCGCCGATAGCGAGGACCATCGTTGCGAGCGTGAAGCCAGCAGCAGCACCGGTGAAGAGCGGGATGCCGAGTCCTGATGCCGAGATAGCCACCATAGTTAGGATGAACGTTCCGACAGCTTCAGCAAATAGCATGCCGACACGTTGCCGTGTATCATTCATGAATAGTAATCCTCCAATTAGTTATATACCTTTATAGTAAAGGATTTTGTAATCCACGCAAGCCTAGGGCTTGCTTCGTAGGTTATTTGTAGATTGCTCGTTCGAGTCTTTGTAGTGGCGATTCGCTCTTGCCGCCGGTACAGGTGTTGGGATCATTGCGCAGATTGAACTCATGAGCATCATGAGGAATGGCGTTGAAGCGACTGGTGTGTGTTTCGGCCGTGTCTTTGCCATAATCGATCAGTAACACATCTTCGCTCTTGATCACCTCGTTTGCTACGGTTCTGGATACCTTGCCGTTGAGAATAAAGATCAAGCTGTTGCCGTCTACACCGTCGACAAATACACCTTTGCTTGTTTGGACAGAGGTGTTGGTCAAGCCGTAGCCGAGATTGGAAAATAGATGAGCCCATGTGACCGCATCGCTATGCACATGCACGACATGACTATTGTTGTCATGCAGGTGAACTCGTTCTTTGGGGTTGGCAGCATGTTCATCCCAACAACTTTGGATCTCTTCATAGAAGCCAGGATTGTCGAGTTTGTCTTGCTCACCGTTGATATAGAGCGCAAAGTTCGCATGATAATGCACTTTGTGAGGTTTGACGTAGAGATATCGGAATCCGACAAGCAGCATAAAGCCGACTAATACGCCGATAATATAGGGTAGGAGCAGCTTAAACCGTGCTTGCTGGTTTTCGGTCATATTACTTGTCCAGTTGTGATGCGCCGATGATGAGTGCCAAGACTGCTCCGAAGAGAACGATGATAAATACGATCATTCCTACAAGTATCCAACTGCTAATCTTGCTCACTGGCGGTTTCTCAGTAGGGTTGGCGGCTCGGAGAACCTTCAGCTGCATGTACTCTTCGCCCATGATGGCCGCTTGGAGAGCGGGACCACCGAATGCGCCGATAAAACCGGCGATCAATGAAACAGCCAAAAACTCTACCCCACGTCCGCGAACAAGCTCACGACTTTCTTTCATGGACTGACCGAGGGTTAGGTTTTGATCAAGTTTGACGTACAGGGTATAGCCCAACCAGATGATAGCCAGGACAAATGGTATAAACAGGGTGAATATTCCGATAAGTGCCGCCGCAACATAAATGGCACCGAGAACGATGCTGTAGCCGAGAAATGGCAGAAATTTATGGAGTGCTTGTTGGAAAAGTGATTTGAAATCAACTTTTTCGTCTTTGAGGCTTTGGAGCGCGAGAAGTATGCCCATGAGTCCGAGGAAAACACCGATTCCTCCTAGGCCGAGATTGAGAATGCCCTGTCGCGCTTCCGCCTCTGCTGAGCTTGAACGAACGATGAGACCCAGAGAGTAATTTACTATGTTGAGAGCGTAGTAGGCTACGACCGTTATGACGGCAGTTTTGGAGTTAGTATTGAAAAGCTTGTTGAGCCCGTTCATCATAATTTTGAACGGATTATTTTCGAATGGGACTATATGTGTCGTCGTTTCTTTGGCCATAATGATTCTTTCGTTTATTACCCCTAGTCTAGCAGATAATTCTCGAGACGAAAAAAGACCCGGGAATTCTGATATGGGAGCAATGGCTCAACCAACAGACATGACCTAGGTCTTCATACAATTCGCGTCTTGTGATGGGTCCTTCGGGCTCGTTTGGGGTACGGTCCACCTTCGCTGGAAGCTATGGCGGACAAGTACGACTCGTAGCCCGGCGACTCACTTGACGACCTTCAGGTGTCGCTCATCTTTGTCTCGGTCACGCCGTTCCTGGCGTTTGACTGCGACCGCGATGAGCAGCGATGCGATGATCATGACCACTACGCTGTAGGCGACGTACCCGAGTATGCTGATACGCATCCAGTACGGGAGCGGCATCACCATGGCCTCCTTGGTATGTAGCCCTCGATGAGCCGCACGGTCAGCACCCAGACGTAGGCCGGAACCAACAACCATGCGAAGTTCAACATGTGTTTCCTTTCGACGGGATCTGCACGAATGGGCCGGATGAACTCCGAAGTGACTTCAGGCGAACCTGACTTCACGGTTGGAGTCCACCCGGCCCGTAGGCCTGTCGCCGAGCGTCTTGCAAGTACCGCTCAACGACGGATCAAACCTTAGCCCT
Organism: uncultured Candidatus Saccharibacteria bacterium; assembly: GCA_964635445.1. Classification (GTDB taxonomy): domain Bacteria; phylum Patescibacteriota; class Saccharimonadia; order Saccharimonadales; family CAZDBS01; genus CAZDBS01. The sequence continues at coordinate 4,070 of CAZWNK010000031.1, forward strand.
TGCCGTTACAGACGGGGCAGACTTGTCTGATGAGTCCGCCGACGCGACCGCTTCCGCCGCAACGACTACATCCTGCAATCTCCCCCCGGCCTTTGCAGCGAGAGCAAGTCAGCTTCGTGAGTCCGCCCATGTTTCCCTTGCCGCCGCAGTTGGGGCAGGTTTTTGCCACATGAATCACCCCCTCTCGGGTCTAATAGGAATGAACGGATCAGATCTGGCCGATGTGCGGTGGTACTGCTTGCGGGAAGAATGGGGGTCGCTCACGTACGGTCGACACGTCTCGACGGACAACATCGAGCAGGTGTTGGTTCGCAAGCTCGATCTCTGCCTCGACGCGGTCGAGATCGGCACCGATCTCCCGGAGATCTGGAAGTTTCATTTCACCTCATTTCTAAGGATCGTCGATCAGTTCTTCACCGATCGAATGGATGGGATAACGACGCGAATCGTTGAGGAAGTTATACCATAAACTCTAAGTATTGACAATATATAGATAATGTTTAAATCTTGCCCTCGATGAGGTCATTTTCAAAGGCTATCTGTCCTCGTAAGTTTGGTTCATAGGGAGAGGTATCGGGCCAGTCGAGATCTGTGATCTTGCGCCACACTGCTAGGATAAGTTTTTGCAGTCGTTCGATCTCCTCTCGGGTGATGGTGTGATCGAGTACGCTGATTTCCTCGTCTTCAGTTGGTTCGAGGAATTCTAAGACTCCGCGATTGACATGATGTTTCTGGGCCAGCGATGAACCCTCGACGAGTAGTTTGTAGAATGCTAACTGCATCTGATAGTTATGAATTTTGCGTTTATCACCCTCATCGCTTCGCGCAAACCAACTCGTGAGCGGCTTGCCGGTCTTGTAGTCTGTCACGACAATCTCGCCGCCCTCTTTGATTTCGTAGAGGTCGAGTTTACCTGTCAACCGTGCGTCACCAAGCGTGACACCTTGGTTTCGGAACGAGTACTCGGGAACTTGTTTTTTCGTAAATGAGCTGGCTCGGGCGTCGAAGTATTTGCTGAGTGCATAACGGCCACGTTCGAGTAACTGATCCTCAACCTCTGGCGCCAGACGTTCTCGGTGTAGGATTGTTTCAAAATCTTTGAGTATCAACGCGAAGTCTTTGAGACTGCCACTTTGGTTGTAATGAACATGCTGGATCTCGAGGGTGCGGTGCATGGCGTCACCAAAGCTGAGCGGGATGTTGCGAGCTTGTGGGAATCTCAGGAGGTTTTGCATGAGAAAATATTTCGGACCACCGTTACGGACATCGATGAAGTTGAGCAAATGCGTCACCGGCATCTGGTAATTTTCGATGCGTTCTTTCAATAGAGCTCGTTGACTGGACTCAGGCACATCGAGATATCGATCATGCCAACTAGCTTCAGCGTTGGTGATGAGACTGCGTGGGGTCGGTTCTTCAGAATGAATAGTCGGCTCACCTAGGATGTCGGATAAAGTTGAATCAAACAGAAACGCCAATGGTTGCAGTTCCTGTCCGTCGTCGGCTTGAGACGAGCGCATAAGGTAGAGATTGGCTTTGGCGCGAGTCATAGAGACATAGAACAGTCGCAGACGATCATCATGCGTCTCCCCTGCCCGCTTGAGCGGCAAATTGTGCGGTAGTGGCAAGCTTCGCGAATAACCTCGGGTTGTGTCGCCCCACACATTGTCTTCGCAATTCAATATGTAAACAGACTCGAATTCTAAACCTTTCGCTTTAAAAGCAGTCATAAGTTGTACGGCATCGAGTTGTTCAAGATGGGGGTTGTTGTCGAGGAGTTTTAGTCCTGCTGATTTGTAACCTTCGGCAAACGTCACGACATCATGAATAGTTAATGATGTATCAGGTTGGTAGTTTCGAAGTTCTCGACGGATGGCGGTGAGGTTACTGAGAAGTTTGAGGTATTCACCAGGGTTCTCGGACAATTTTTCATCTGAGAAATAGTACGAACGAAATGGAATGTAGAACAAACGAGCGCTTTGGAACCGAGAAGCAGCATCTTCGTCACGATCAAAGAGTGAACTTTGTCTGCCGATACCTCCGCCCTGATTTCCTTTTACCGAGACGCCTTCGGTGCCTATAAGTTGATCGAGAACTGTTTCAGCGGCAGTGGTCTTGGCGAGGGCTGCGAGTGATATAAAAACGTGCATGATGTCGCAGAGATATGAATCATCACAATCGGCCAGATATTCATGCCAAAAGACTTGTTGGTTGATGTTTTCTCGTTGCAGATGCATCGCTACACGCCAGAGTGCCACAGGGTCAATGCCCCAGAATGGATAGCCGAGGACCTCTGTGAGCAACACATCGGCAGCGTGATAATCATGCTCTGATAATGCTGCGACAAGTTTGGCCATCGTCAGAAGTTCATGCACGTGGGGTGAGTCGAAAACATTTTCGCGCCGTTCGTACCAGATCGGGATATGCTCGTTTTGCAGGAACCGTGCGAATGACTCGAGGTATCGATGTTTGGGCGCGAGCACGGCAATTTCTCGTGGCTCATGTCCAGCGTGGACGGACGCAGCAATGTGTTTGGCGATGAAGTCGTATTGGGAAGCGGTGCTTTTGAAAACATGTTGTTCGACATGTGACACCTCGACATTGGATTTTTTGATGAGCTCTTTGGTAGCGATTTCCGGTAACTGGTTTTCGAGTCGGTCACTTCCCTGCACGATCAATGCGCGCGAGGCATTGAGTATTGGATCTCCAGAACGGTAATTTTCAGTTAGAGTGATAGTCACCACGTCACGGTAGGTGTCACGAAAAGCAACCATGTTCGATATGTCTGCTCCCTGAAATCGATAGATACCCTGGTCATCGTCACCGACAATCATGATGTTCGGGCGATTTTCATTCACCGGATTATTACCGATAGCGTAGATGATACGAGCTTGAGCATTGTTGGTGTCCTGAAATTCGTCGACCAAGATGTATTGAAACTGTTCCTGAACGTTGAATCGAAACTCGTCATTGGTCTCCAGCTGATGCACGACGCGCATGATCATGTCATCGAAATCAAATAGCCCACGGTTCGCGAGATCTTCCATATAATTCTCATACACATGTGCGACAGCGCGCATCCGATCGTGAGCCTTGCGAGCTTTCATCGCCCATTCGTTTCGATGGTTTTTCTCGAGCCAGCTATCACGCCAGGCAGTGAGTGGTTTGGTTGACTTACCGTCTGTCGCGAGGATCGCCTCAGCTAAACTCTCGGCAAGGAGTCTACCAAGCGGATGAAATGTCGGAATTGGTACCGGGTCGAGTTTGATAGCACGCAATTTCTCAAGTGTTTCGACGATGATTGGAAGTTGTTTTTTGGATAATCGTGGTGTCGTAAAAGCATCTCGGAGCAGTAGCTCAGCCTCTTCGACGTAGTCTTCATTGAGGTTCAAAATTTCACGAAGTTCCTCTGGTGATAAGGCTGCATCTTTGAGCAGGCTAATCATATTGCGTGTTGGACTGAGCCAAGTAAATCCCTCGTAGTCGCGACCGGACAGTGGATTGCGGTTGGGTAGTTTCTCGAATATCTCTGTCAGTATTTGATGAGTGGTGAGTTCGTCTGCTGGACTGAGCAACGCGCCGTTATAGAAAAATTCACTGTAGCGACTCATGAGTTCTGTGCCGAAACTGTGGAAAGTATGGATCGCGACCTGGAAGGCGTCTTGTCCAATCATGCTGCTCAAACGGTTGCGCATGTTGAG
>CAZWNK010000032.1:0-7486 GCA_964635445.1 uncultured Candidatus Saccharibacteria bacterium
GGTGCCACCTCACTCTCGCAAACTTGGATGGCTAAACATTAGCATAAAAATGAAAAAAAGTCAATAAGATAGCGTAAGCAAAATTATCTCATTTCATACCGATTCATAAGGGGTAAGTGTCGGCTCGGGGCAGTATGCATATAGGGAATGCGATCAAGGATAAAACCCCGATCACTCGCCTATACGCACACTGCGCCTGAGCTTGCACTCATCAGTTCGTGCGCCGTCGCTGGCGTGCGCTGAGCACCAGCAGGATGCCGACGAGGATCACACCGACGCCCGTGAACGTCAGTGGGAATGTGTTGGTTCCTGTGAAGGCGACTGACCCGACGCCTCCTGATGGAGCCGCCTCTGTGGCTGTACCGCCCTGGACGCCCAACACAACGGTCCGGTGCTGACCAGAGAAACTGATGCCGTTCACGTTGACGATGTCACCGTCGTGGATCACTTCACACGGCGTCACTGTCGTGTCAAGAAGGCCGTCGGGGTCTGCTTTCGCCGTGAAGGTCTGCGCGTTCGCTGTGACGGTCGCGGTGGTGTTTGGCTGCCAGCCACCGACGATGACGTGCAGCGATATGCACGGGATCGTGGTCGTCGATGTCGTGGTCGGCACGACCGTCGTCGATGTAGTTGTGGACGTCGTGGACGTCGTGGTCGGCACGACCGTCGTCGTAGTGGTCGGCGGAGGCACGATGATGACGATGGGTGGCGGTGTCAGTACTGTCGTCGACGTGATTGTGGACGTCGTGGACGTTGTCACTTCCTCGGAGGCAGTGACGAGGGTGGTCTCGGTCTGCGCACGCGCAGCCGAACCGAGGATCGCGACGAATGCCACGATCAAACCGGCGGTGGACAGGTATCTCTTCAATGATCCTCCTCGGATCGGGTGTGGTGGAACTGATGAGCATTACTGATAACTTGGAGCAATGCTCATGACAAGTACAGCGGTAGGGGCCAAACCTTCATTGGCACTCGCTGCTGTACTCGGCATATCAGTTATGAACTCGTATAAAATGAAATCGTGTTAACGTTCAATAACAACAGAGGTGTTACAGATAGCGAAACAATAGAATAAAACAAACCATAAGTCAATATCCTGGATGATTGTAGCAGTCGGGTACTGCGTAGAGGTACTACCTCTACGCAGTACCTAATGACCTGCCAAGAGTTCTTCTATGAAGCCCATTTCTTCGTCATCTTCTCGAGCACTCGTAACAAAATCTTCATAAGAGGCGACCGGGTAAAGGTCTAAAATGCGCGCCGGTTTTACCCAATCAGATTGCTTATTGCCCAGATAATACTGGTAACTTGAGTAAGGATAATCTCTGAACTCGGAGGGATTAAGGTGAATGTATCTGGAGATGTGCAATAGATAGGGGTCGTTATCTACGCTTACGGCCTTGAATATATCTTGAAACAGATGACCTACTCTTTGATACTTCTCGTTGAAATATCGCACATACGCATTGGTTAGCGAGCGAAAGTAGTCTGTTATGGTTTTTGTATCATCGTGCACATAAAAGAGAAAGTGGACGTGGTTTTTCATAAGGCAGAATGCGAGAATTTCCAGTTCTTTTTCAAAGGTTCTGTAGCCATGGCGTTGTGAATCCTTTTCACCCGGTGACATATATCTTTTCATGAGTTTAAGAAAATAGGTGAAATCAGCTTCGTCCCTGAAAATGACCTGCTTATCTATACCTCTGTTGTATACGTGATAAAACGTGTGAGGCGTGTATTGCTTTACGCGATTTTTGCTAGGCATATTTAAATTGTACATTACTGCGTAGAGGTAGTACCTCTACGCAGTACCTCATTGATAAAATTAAAGTATGACAAAGGGAGCTCCACTCGTACTCACTCCGATCAAAGCTGGATTTCCAAATCCAGCTGAAGATGTCGGTCAGATGATGCTTGATCTCAATAGTATCGTCATTGAACACCCTGCGAGCACGTTCTACATGCGTGTAGACGGGGATTCGATGGAGGACCTCAGTATATACAGTGGTGACCTGGTAGTCGTCGATAAGGCGCTCGAACCGCGGTCAGGTGACGTGGTAGTGGCGTTTATAGAGGGAGAATTTACTCTCAAACAGTTCGTACACCTACATAACAGGGGTGAATTACGCCCTGGGAACCCTGCATATCCTGTGATTCCGATTACCGAAGACACTGATTTCCAGATCTGGGGTGTCGTCACCTATACGCTCCATCAGTTTCGCAAGAAGGATTTACAGATCAGGTCAGGTAAATATCGTCGCAAAGACGCCTGAGGAGCTATATGTTTGTCCTCGTTGACTGCAACAACTTCTTCGTCTCCTGTGAAAGAGTTTTCAGGCCAGATCTAAACGGCGTGCCAACAGTAGTCCTGAGCAATAACGACGGCTGTATTGTAGCCCGCTCCAATGAGGTCAAAGCCCTGGGGATACCGATGGGCGTCCCTCTGTTTGAGGTACGGGATATCCTGGAGAAAAACCATACGGTGATCTTCTCGGCCAATTTCGCGCTCTATGGGGATATGTCCTGGCGAGTGACCGAGATCCTGCGGAAATATTGTCCTGATCTGGAAATTTACTCTGTCGATGAGTCGTTTCTCGATATTTCTTCTCTCGATATCCCAGATCTAGAGGCGTGGGGGATAGGGGTGCGAGAGGAGATACTACGCTCGACAGGTTTGCCGGTATCAGTCGGGATTGCACCTACCAAGACCCTCGCCAAACTAGGGTCTGATCGAGCCAAAAAGGACAGTGATTTACCAGGGGTGAGCGTGATTATGAAAGAGCCGTACAGAGAGGGGTATCCAGACTGGCAACAGATGCTCCAGCGGACCAAGTTGGACGATATCTGGGGCGTAGGACGTCGAACGGCGGCTAAACTCTACGATCGAGGCATGAAAACAGCCTGGGATCTGGTGCAATGCAGTGATGAGTGGGTGTTGCGCAATCTCCATATACCCGGTCTGAGAACAGTACAGGAACTGCGTGGTACGGTCTGCTTCGGACTCGATACGGTTCATGAGGATCAGAAAAGCATGATCTCGACCAGATCCTTCGGCCATACGGTACGGGCCTACCATGAGCTGGAAGAATCAATCGCCACGCATGCGGCGAGAGTCGCGGCCAAGCTGAGGCAAAACGGCCAAGTGACGACGCAGGTAGGTTCGTATATCCGTACCAGTAGTCATGTCGATCCAGAATATCGGTATTCCAAAGTGATGTACGAAACACTGCCAGTGCCGAGCAATGACACTGCGGCACTGATCGCCGCTGCCCTTCGGGGTCTCGAAAAATCCTACAATCCAGAGGTAGGGTATAAAAAATCAGGAGTCTGGACAGCAGGACTATTGCCTGTTGAGGCTCAGCCCGTCTCTCTGTTAGAACCAGTTTCAGAAGAAGTATTCCAGGGGCGCGCGCGAGTGATGGGAGCGCTGGATCAGATCAATCACCGCTACGGTCCCAAAACCCTCCTTCACGCTGCTGAAGGCGTCCGCTCTCGAGAGACATGGGCCGCCAAACGTGAACGGGTTAGTCCTATCAATCCCCGTTCTTGGGGTGGATTGCCGATTGTGAAAGCCTAAGGCTTCATCGGGGAGCCGATTTGGAAGTAGTTGCCTTCTGGATCGGCGAGTGTCGAAAGCCACATATCAGGTGATTCACCAGGGTGATAGGGCTCGGCGACAACAGTAGCGCCAGCGTTTTTAACTCGGTCAAACTCTCCTTGTACATCTTCTGATTCAAATGCAAACATCATCCGACCGGGCTGTGCACTCATGCCATGGACTTCACTGTGAGGCCCTACGACGAGTGATCCGGTGCCAACTTGCCAAGCTGACCAATGAGTGGCTTCATCCTTCCAGACCGCGTCACCTAAGATTTTGTTATAGAATTCGATGAGTTTAACTGCATCCTCTGCGCCGATCATGACCGCATTGAGATTGAGTGCCATAGTTTCTCCTTGATTACTCACTCAATTGTACTCTCCTGGGTGCATGGACAGTATTTAACAGATGTGATAGGATTGCTTACGATTCGCAGCCTCGCTCCGACGAGGTCCCGTCGTCTAACGGTTAGGACACCGGGTTTTCATCCCGGCAACAGGGGTTCGATTCCCCTCGGGATCACCAGTAAAACGCCTCACCTGCATGGTGGGGCTTTTTACTGGGTGGTTCTCGAAGAGAACCGAACGCCTGTAAGGGGTTTCGTGTAGTGACTATCACGCACAGAAGCTTGCTTCGAGCATGATAGGAGCGGAAATAGGGAACGGAGTGACCGCCTGACCCTCGGGATCACCAAGCTTAAGCATTATGACCTCTGGAAATGGAGGTCTTTTCGATTCCAATAGCCTAAGAGCTGAAACTCTTGCCAAGATTTTTTTTCTCGGCATTTGTAAGTAACGACGTACGACTCAGTTCATTTGCCAACGCACGTCCTCTGCCGGTCAATCTCCAAGTCATGCCTTTTCGCTTTCTCCCCGTACCTCTACCCTTTGGCATTACTGATTCGAGCAAACCTTCGTTTAACATAAGTCGACAGATAAGGTTTATATCTTCGACATCCACTTCATCATTTAGAGCTGCTGCGATCGCTGTCTTATACTCTGAGCTGAACTTGCTCACGAGTGTGCTGAGGTACTTCACAATCTCATTGCCGTATTGTTCACGAAGACTACGGACACGCTCTGCCTCAGCATCTTGTCGCTCGACAGTTGCAGATGCACCGCTTTTTTCAGCTTCTTCGCCAGATAGCTCAAGTTTTGTCGTAAGGATACGGGTACCTTTGTGATGCGGTTGGTTAGCGGGCACAACCAATAGTCCACCTTGTTCTAGTTCAGCGACCAACTTCTTGCCCTCGGCCAATGATAATCCTAGCTGATCGGCAAATTCTTTCACAATGACAGTCGATTTTACGCCATCAGTCCTTCGTTTTGTTTCCATACGAGCAACGACATGAACCAGTCGCTCGGTAAATAAAGCGGCCTTTCGCATATCACCATCAGACATTCGTTTCGGTTTAGTCTCTTCTTCGACGAGTACAAAGTCCTGGGTTACCCGATCATAATATCTCACCCGTTCTCGTTGAGGAGTTGCTTGCTTTGCAGGCGCGCCTCTCTGTTTAGCTTCTCTGTTTGTCGTCGCTGTTGTGGGTGCAGAGGTGCTATCTGGAAGTTTGGCAGTTGATTTTACTTCAACAGCTGTTCTGTCAAACGACGGCAGGTCTAAAGGGATCCTGTACTTGCTACCCCCACGCGCCTTACCATTGCCTTCTAGCAACCCACTTTCGAGGAGTTTTCTACCTAAATCAGAGAAAGCCCTTAGCCGAGACATATCGGACACAAATCCGATGCTCGTGAAGTCAATATCTTTACCAGCAAACCAATCAGAAGATGTAATTTGAGTAAAGATCAGTTTTGTCATCTCCTTTTCTCTATCACTGAGAGCTTCCATCTGGTCAATGACTTCGAATATGCTTGTCTGTTTTTCGGGGGACTCGACAATCTCTGTCTCATGCGTCACTGGTACTGGTTGAGTGGCGTCAGGCATATCAACTTCAACAGCAGGCTCAACAATGTCATCTACGGGTGTTGGGGCAGACTCTTCAGTCCTGACGGGGTAAAGTACGGGCGTCATTATGTTTGGCAGGTTTGTGCGCCTTCTACGAGGCTCCAGGGCGGTTTCGGAGCGTTTTGGCAACTCAGCATCCTCAGGTACTGAATACCATGGAGATTGGCGTTCGTGTCCCAACAGACCCCTATCTGCTAGTCCATTCAAAATATCGACAATTGCATCGAAACTTTCTCGATTAACACGGTCTTGTCCAGTGTACGTGCGAATAATTTGCCCGATGTTTAAGAGGCTGTCTGGATGATCAATTGAAAGGCGAACAACATGTTCGTAAATTGCCTCTTCTTCCTTTGTTTTGTCCTCGGCTTCTTCGTTTGAACCATTCGAATCAGCAATCCGAGCCTCGCCTTCGGCTATGCCATATGTTCTGCCATAGGATCTCAATTGGCCACTCACAACAAGTCTGTCGAATATCTGCACCAATCTATTTTCTTCACCACTTGGGAGTCTTGATCGTCCAAAGACTGCAGTCGTGATATCGCTAAGTCGCCTTCTGCCAGTTTCTAGATTCAGATATTCTAACGCTCGTAAAACAGCAGACCGTTCGTTCGGAGTTAAGCCCAAGAGATCAATCTCGCTCTGCTCTGCACCATCGGCAATTGTCGGTTCTGTTGGTTCGCCGATGGATTGATCACTAAGATCCCACTGATCCTCCTCAACTTCGTCTGCGACGGGTAGCATCTCATCAACAAGTTCGACTTCTGGTTCAGGCGTCACATCTAGATCGGACTCAACGTCAACCGCTGACTCAACTAACGGTTCGCTTGCAATAGTTTCTTCGTCCGCTTCAACAACTTCAGGTTCGCGTCCATCATATACGGGGAGCTCGTTTATGGCCTCGTAGAGCGGTTCTAAATGTGCGTAGGCGGCACCGATCGCGTCAGCCAGTTCTTCAACCCAGTGCTGACTCTCAGCCGTCACGCCACCAACGGCTACATGACCCAGAGTTCGTCTGAGTTCAGGTGCAAGATGACCTATAGCCTCTGTGAGACTTCTAAGGACATCCAACGACGTAGTTGGGAGTTCATTTTCTCCAGCCATTAAGCACAATCATACAATATTAGTGTCTATGTTGCAATGGTATGACCCCTGTAGAAACAGCATCTTTTAATTTGCTATGCTTAACTCATGCCCAAATCCCTCTTCATTCATCGCTCAGTAGGAAAGCATCTGCTTCGCTACGGACGCTTACGAAGCCTCCTGAACACTCAAGGAGTGTCTTTGGATGACTACAACAACAATGATGGTCTACTAACTCGAAACGATGGTTCAACGGTCTCAAATGTCATCGAGATGCCCGGCAACAACACAAATCCCGATAACCTCGCCGACTTCTTCAAATCTTGGCCAGATATTCTCAATGACTACGACCTCATCATGATCAAATCTTGCTATCCGAATAGTCATGTCAAAGATAAGGCTCAGCTTATGACAATCAAGATAAGCTACACATCAATCATCGATTCGTTCAACAAGCACAACAAAGCACTACTTATACTCACAACCCCACCTCTAAGACCACCGTTCACAAACCCAACAGAAGCCAAGCTGGCGAATGAGCTTGCTGACTGGCTCGTATCCCAAGCTCAAGGCAATGTTCATGTCTTTGATCTTCACCATCTCTATGCAGCAGATTCAGGAAAACACAAAGGCATGCTCAAACTGAAGTACAGACGACTACTGCCGTGGGATAACCATCCCAATAGGTGGGCTCATAGAGTTGCTGCACCGAAGATTGTTGATATGATCAACACATGAACTTATCCACCCAAGAACTCCAAGAAATCTGGAATTTTCTATCCATTACAGACACACCACGTAAAGCAGACGCTATTTTTCTGTTCGGTTCTCAGGATATAAAGTCCGCAG
>CAZWNK010000033.1:0-7097 GCA_964635445.1 uncultured Candidatus Saccharibacteria bacterium
GGCGCACGGTGAAAGCATGGCAACATGTTGAGCTTAAGCGTACTAATAGGTCCATTGACTTTTTATGAACTCACCTATGGATTCATGGTTCATCTCATGTTCATAGGTGAGACTTTCAGATGTTTTTGACTAGTTATTGGTGTCTATCAAGACACAGCAGTTTGTCAGCTTTACGTAATCTAGATAGGTATCGATGGACATCGATTAACGCTAAGACACTTTTCTCGAGAAGGGAAAAGAGCAGCCCGAGCAAAAATCACACTTTTTGCCCGGCGCGCTGAGGAAAACCGTAGGTTGTCCTCAGGAGCGTAGCGCAGAATCGGTGTCCATGGCGCGAGGGTCACACCTGTTCCCATTCCGAACACAGAAGTTAAGCCTCGTAGCGGTTACTATACTTGGGTTCAGCCCTGGGAAAATAGCACGATGCCGAATTATAGAATAAGACCTCCTTAATGGGAGGTCTTTTCTTTTAGGAGGGGAACATCCCCTCCTAACGCGCGGGGCTCCGGAATAAATCCTCCGCTCCGGCTGTTCTCCCTTGGATAGGAAGCAACAAGTTAGGAGTGAATCCTAACTTGTTGATATTTGATAGAATGACTTTATGAGTGAAGGAAATAACATAGCGTTAACTGCTATCGCTACTTTATGTGGTGGAATTGTATTGTTTGTAATTACAAGGATCGTAGAATCTTTGTTTATTACTCCCTTAATAAAACTGAGAGAGCAGATAGGAGTCATTAATGACAGACTTATCTATTACGCTGACAGGATTGCTAACCCTGCAGTTATAAGTTTTTCTGAATTAGGTAGTGATTTTGCTCAGCAGCTCGAGATGATTAGACTAGACATCAGATCTGGAGCAACACAACTTAGATCAAAAGCACATGCAGTCCCAGGCCTTAAATATTGGCATATGGTTAGGTTAGCACCTTCACCCGCTCAGATTAAGGATGCAAGTAAAGAGATTATTGGTTTAAGTAATTCGCTGTCAACCTCTTCAAGGAGTGGAGACGACGTTGTCAACCAAACTCAGGCGAGGATCAAAAAAATAGAACGATCACTAAATATTGAAATCAACTGATCCTCTTAGGGGCTTTAAAGATCTCAATGCCCGTCTTTTTAAACCCCACTTTAGTTAAATATTTCTGTCCTGTTGAATCGGAAAAGCTTATACTGACACACACTCTACTTTCCTCATTCATGTTGTCTGGGTCAAAGTAAGCCAAAAAATTTTCAAGTGGCTTATCATTTACAATCCCGTTTATTTTTAGGTTGATACCGATGCCTCTTTCTTCTTGTGATGTGAGTTGTTTATTACTATCGAGCATTCTAAACGAAAATTCGAACGCATCATTATTTATTTTGAGTTTACTTACTTCGAAATGCACATTCAAAGCCGGATTTAAACTAATGTTTCTTACATACAGCCTGCGGCTGCCAGACCTCTTACGAATGTAAAGCACTACAGTGGGTAATAACTGGAGATCTCTCTGTTGGGCAGTTATTTTTCTTATCTTTCGTGTTTCAAATGTATAAAAGCTAATAACAACAAAAGTTAAGATGACAGTTAACTTATAGATAAAATCAAACATTTTTAGTAGCTATGACGCAAACTTCAATGGAGGCGCCGAGGGGGAGGGCGGCTACGCCGATGGCTTCACGAGTTGGGAGAGGATCGCTGAAGTACGAGGGGTAGACTTTATTGAGATCTGGAAGTATCGACATGTCTGTCAGGAAGATAGTGACTTTTACGATGTCATCTAATCCTGCTCCTGCAGCTTTCAGAATGGCTTCGATATTCTTCATGATCAAAGCTAGCTTTTCTTCGGTCGTTCCTTCGACGAGAGTTCCATCAGGATTGTTATGAACTTGTCCAGATACAAAAATCAATCCATTACTCACAATTGCTTGCGAGAGAATTGGTGGTTTTGGCGCGTCGTCTGTCTCAATCTTTTGCTTCATAGCTTGGATTATACGGTAGAATGAAATTTATGAAAGCAGCGGTTCCTCGGATTGTATTTGATGATGAAGCTAAGAAATTGGTCAGAGTTGATCAACAGTCACTTTTGAAATACCTCAAAGAACTCGATGTTAGTGACAAGATGATTTCGAAGCTGACAATTTACATCAATACCAAAAATCACTATGGGGCGCGAGGGACGACGTGGCCGGGATTTTTGGCGAGGTTTCGATTTGGCTTCTTGAGTAATATCCGTGGTCCCGTCGTAGGACTGAATTTGAAAGTTAATCGAACTATTCGTGATGAGGCAGATATCAACCGCACACTTCGACATGAATTAGTGCATGTGGCACAGATCGGAAGGTTGGATTGGCGATTGGCAGTGGGTTGGGCGATGATAGGGTACGGTGCAGTGATCGGTATTACGCTTGGTCTTGTGAACTACAGGCTGCATCTAGTTTTTAGAATAATTCTCGCAGCGATACTTGGGTTGAATCTGTACTCATTTGGTTACTGGTATTCGCCGCATGAACGGCAAGCTCGAAAGATCTCTGAGACATCCAAAGCAAAAATCGTAGAGCTTGTGTAAGCAATAATTAGAGATTAGAATTCAAATATGTTGTACGTCCTCAGTGTCTTAGCGGAAGTCATGCTGGCTTGGTTTGTCCCACAACAGGCTTCGGATAAAAAATACTCATTTCGATATTTTGCGAGGCTTTCGGTATTCATCTTGTCTACATTTTTGATTATCATTTTGCCTATCGAAACCGCATCCAGATTTGATGTCACTGTCTTTTTCAGTATTCTTATCCCGCTCACTGTAGCCGTCGTTATCTATACGGTTTCAGCGAGAAAGGACGCACAAGCTAACAAAAGGAGTGTGAAATGAGCAAGCCGGTGAAAGTGATTAACAAAGGGGCGATGGGTGGGGCGTATTTCCTGATGTGGGTTGGGGCGCTTGTGTATTTCGTTCAGCACTCAGTTGGTTTTGGCGGGTTCCTGCTCGCAGTTCTCAAATCATTCGTCTGGCCCGCTTTTCTAATACATCGTGCATTTGTCTTGATGGGAATGTAGAAGCGCTTTTGTTTATCCGGCGTAATTGTCCTATAGTTGCTAGTAGATAAGCCGGAGGACATATGCCTGATAGAATTGAAGTTACTGGTTCGGACTACGTAGTTGATGTAGAGCGATTTGATGATGGCCAGGAACATGCTGAATATCCTGAGTTTACTGTAGGAGAGGATGGGGTCCCCGAAATTGTGCCTTTAGTTGAGCCCACTGCTCTGGCCGCTATTCTTCAAGAAGCAATAAGTGAAAGAGTGAAGCAGATTCACCAAGAAAATCTTTACTATGGTCAAATAGAGATGGCTGGCTTGGAAGGATTGGATCCTGGCACTTTGCGCAATCTCTCGAAGATTAGGGTGCGGAGCGCTGAAGCTGGAAATAACTGTAATTCAATACAAATGATACTAGAAGAGTTATTTCATTTCAGAGATCCAAAAGCTATAGGCCAATATATTGAGGAACAAGCACGAAAAAAGTACAAGGAACAATATGTAGACGGGAGGATGGGAGTATGAGTAAAATTGGTGAAGGATTTTCAGGACAAAGAGATGAGTCGTTTCTCCCACACTTTGATTTGCCGCCAGTAAATCCAGTCGCTGTCACTTCGATGATCAATGAAATAGCTCGACAAAGAATTCTTGCAGCTGATGCGCTAGGCACAGTTCGAGCAACTGGCGAAAATCCACTCACGAACGACATCAAGGTCGCAGCTGGCGCTCATCAACTTGCTGCAGATCTGCTTCAGAGCTATCTGCTCTTACTATTCCCAGATCTCGATGCTGATCCTGTCCTCGGTGCAATCAATGAAGCTGAGAGATGCTTGCTTTCGTCTCAAAGCGACGAAGATCAGGTGGTCGAATAGTTCTAAATTGGAACTCGATCAAGACTTCTTAGTTCTTTTTATATTTTGAAATACACGATGACCAAGATCGAGAAGTGCGTACCAGAAGACAATATCAATGGCAAAACTGATTTTGTTGAAGCCTTGAATCTCGAAGCTGGAGGAGGTTTCATAGGATGCTCCCATTGTTGTAGGATGAAAGCGCACAACTTCATGATAAGGCCGAGGAAACCCACGCCCAATATGCATCATGTCCCCACTTAGGGTGTCCGTAGTCAAAACGTCGCATAGGGGAGTTCCAAAACAAGGCGAAACGTTTCGTTCGGTATTCCATGTCGTGATCATAAAACTAAACACGATCGCCAGAACCAAGATGACAATATTTTTCTGAGTGAAAAATCTTTTCATAAACGAAGTATACCGTAAAATAGAATCATGAAACCAAAAAGCATCTCAGGACTCATTTTCAAAGTTAAAGATCTCAACAAGTCGGCAGAGTTTTATGAAAAACTCGGATTTGTCATTGCCAAAAAAGAGCCAACAATTGTCTCGGTACGTATAAATTGGTTCTGGGTCGAACTTATACCAGCAGACTACGAAGTCGACAATTCCAAGCCTGGTCAGTTTACCTACATTACGGTTGACGATGTTGATCAGACGTTTGATCAACTCACAGAACAGGGCATCAAAGTCGATAGTGAGCCGGCTGACTATAAGACGGGTAGAAGAGAAGTGATGATCAGTGATCCTGATGGATATAAACTTGTATTCTTCAGCAAGAAGTAATCTATTTTGCCGCGCTTTGGATTTTTTGGCTTGAGCGTATAATCCAGGGCAATGGCCGAAATACAACCGCGAACTTTTGCTAACGACGTCGAGACACTGCGGCGGATTGATCCAGCTATGCCTCAGTTATTGGCCTGTGCTGTCCGGAAATTTTGTCCTGTCACAATTTGTGGTCTGAGTGACATCGTGGACGATCCGCCCGAGTGTGCCTTCGGTGATAGGTGCAGTGACCGGAGACTAGCCAAAGATCTCGAGTACGCGGTTACTAGCTGCGCTGAAACGTCGATTGAAACTGGTGGTAACGCCGAGTAGGTCTTTACAAAAAGATGACTATATTCTACGATTTGCTCAATGTTCAAAACTAACAGATCAGCTGAGAGCGTGATGCCCAGACGTATTCGACGTGCTTCAGCGGGCGTTCTCCTAGGTCTAGAACTGCTCGGTTCTACGACAGCAGCTACCGCAAGACCCCAGGCCGTCACCAAGACGGTCAGTGCTGCAGAGCGACGGGCGATGTTTCAGAGCCAGGAAAGTGTCTGGTTGCAGCAAATCCTCACGCCCGATGAGCTCGAAGCGTATAACCAATGGTTGGCAAATGCCGAAATGCAACAAGCGACCACGGCGCTTACAGATCGCATCAATCAGTATCGACTGAGCAATGGGCGTGCTGCGTTACAGCTATCGCATCTCGTTCGTGCTCAAGCGCATCGTACAAATGAGTGGCAAACTATTCATAATGTTATGTGTCATTTTGACTCCCAGCCAGCCGAGGCGAAAGGGAAGTTTGCTAGATCGTGGAGTGATGACAATCGGTGTTCGGTGATGTTCCCGCAATCCTATCAAGAGACGCCTTTGTCTGGGAGAAAGAATCTGGGCTTAATGGCACTGAAGCTAAATCCAGTGCTTCGCGATATGCTCGCCCAAGAAACTGGTGTTGGTACGCAGCCTCTCCGATTAGAGAACACGGGGTATTGCAATACAGGCACTAAGATTCCGGCGCCCGACGAGATTGCTAATAGTATCTTCGATATGTGGCAGAATAGCCCCCGACACAATGCCGCTATGCTTGCTGGCGGACGTGTGTATGGTGCAGTTGTTGTAGATGAGAGTTTGATTACTAACCCTCAAAACCCGCTAGCGCTGCCAGTACATGAGTATCATGCGACTATGCAATTAGCAGTCTGACAGATAATAAATATTGACATAAGCATCACATAGTGATATCATAAGCATAATTCTAGACAGAGGGTCTCCTGGCAACAGGAGATCCTTTATTTATAAGTCTGGGAACAAGGAGTTACAATGGCTGGTACTAAAAAAGGCGGCGAATTAGCTGCTAAGACCAACAAGACTCGACACGGCGCAGATTTCTACGCTCGTATCGGTGCTATCGGTGGCAAAAAAGGCCGCACAGGCGGTTTTTATGCTAACCGTGAACTCGCTCGCATCGCGGGCGCAAAGGGCGGCAAGATTTCTCGCCGTCGCAAAGCTGCCTAAGGTAGCCTTGCACTAGAAAACACCTCTCATTTCGAGAGGTGTTTTTGTTATAGAAGGTGTTAACCCGAACAAGCTATTGCTTAATATATTTCAAGATGGTATAATAATATTCAATTTAGGAGTTGTTATATGGCTAAAATTGATAGCTTTGAACAATATCGACAGGACATTATCTTTGCTGCAGGAGCAATCTATGCTGCTGAACACGCTGGTCAAGAACCTGATCTAGACGAAACAAAGATAAACATCGTTCCTACAGTAGTTGACGGAACAGAGTCTGCTCGTCGTGATGCTGAACGTCGTGAGGGCGAAGTGAATGTTGCGGCACGTGCCCTAGCTCGGATCTCATTCCTGCAAGACATTCGTGATCAAGGTGGATTCAAAGGTGCTCTCGCTCGCGTTGAGATTGGGCTTACCTCAATTATTGATAGACGCTATATTGGCGCTGCGATGCGAAAAGGATTACCAGATGTAGTGCGAGGCAAAAAGCCCTTAGAATAGTCGATTCGCGTACACGAACTTCAAAACACCTCTCATTTCGAGAGGTGTTTTTGTTTTCTTCGATGTACACGACATAGGGGCGACAAGGATACTTTCCAGCGAGTCCCGCAATTGAAACATTGATATTCGCTTCGTGAAGCTTGTGTTGAGACAGTATGACATTCTGGGCAGGTGCTTCGCTGGTGGAGCCAGGTCCGATAGCCATCAAGACAGTCTTCGATATGATTTTGATCGATGGCCACTCCATATTTTGGTGCTAATTCTTTGGCTTTTTGCCAGGCAGCAACTTCATAACTGATAAGCTCGTGGTCACGGTTGTAGTCTTCGTGATTAAGCAGCGCGTGTCCTATCTCATGCAGCAGTGACCACCGAGCTGGCGCGTCCGAGTTTTTGGTAAACCAGATTGTCTTGGTTTGCGGAGACCATTGAAAGCGTTTGCCGGGCTTG
>CAZWNK010000034.1:0-6980 GCA_964635445.1 uncultured Candidatus Saccharibacteria bacterium
TTTTGTTATAGCTTATCGCCGATTTCTGCCGGTTCTTGACTGTTCTCTACTATTTCTAAGGTCTTCTTGAACACGTTGCATATCTTCTGAGTTATAAGCAACTCGCCAATCACGGGGCTTACCACCAGGATATTTTGCGTTTAGTTCTAGCCATCGTTGGTACTCGGGGTTTGGTCGCCGAGTTTGTTCTCGCGTTCGAGGATCGATTTCGACAATTGTTCTCAGTATATTGCCCAGTCGCACTCCTTCACTTAAGTGGCGTCGCTCTTGTCGCTCGTCACGCTCCAATATATCAACAGCGTGCTCAGGTGAATTAGATCGAGAATTCACTCGTGCTAATGCTTTCGCATCAGTAGGTGTTGCACTACCCCTACTATCAACTTCAATTGGTGTTCTACTCCATTGTTTCTGTAGCAATGTTTCAGGTGTTGAGCCTCGAGTGTCGGCGCTAAGCGATTGTACCTCGGAGTTAGGGTTATAAGAGCCAGCACCGTGGCCAATAGCATGCAACACGGATCCGAGATCAAGACCACCAGGCATGACAATGCCTGAGGATTTTACAAACTGCGGCCGACCTGGTCGTCCATCGTGCAAATAGCCGCGATCAATTCGGAGTGACTGTACTTGACCACCCGAGCGAGTTGTAGTTGTTGGGTGCACGCGTTCATCAAGTCCAACAACGTGAAGGTGGCCATGTCCTTGAGTCTCTGTATTTACAACAGTGCCATCAGGCAGAGTTCTTTCTAGTGTGGCATTTCGTGAATTTCGAAACTCACGAGTTCCAATATGTCCACCCCGTTTTACTGCCAACTTTGAAGTGTCGACCGGTGTCGGCGTATATCCATTAATGAGCATTCTAAGTGTTACATCTTGTGTACCAACAGGACCAGCTTCGAGTACCTCATCAAGAAGAGTTTCAGAAATGTTTGATTTTACGCCTTGATATTTATCAATGTATTTCTGCAAACGTTTCTGGAGTGTGTTTCTTGCTCCCAGCAATTGGGTTCGAGTCTCGGGTGTGGCGGTATTATAAGCTCGAGTTGTATCTGCTAGTTGAACTTGTAGTCTTTCAATAACATTAGCTAGCCCGCAGAGCTGAGAATAAACAACTTCTGGGTCGGTAGGGGTTTCTATAAGCGAATCGGGTCTTGTGAGTTGGTTTTGCTCTTCCTTTACTGTAGTTAGCTTCTTGTACAACTCATCACCTGCGTCTAGTTGACCGTTTTTATACAACAATTCGACGCGCAGCATCTCGAAATGATAACGTTGAGATAAACTGTTGAGTTGTGATTCCGGAATGACGCCCATAACCTGAATATCATCAAGTATTTGAAGGGCTAAGTCGGTGTCTACTAGAGAACGGATTGAATTGCGTAGTGCATTAAACTCCTCGGGTTGTGGAGCAATGTCAACACTGTCACCTCGAATATTTGCAACTAGATCCCCACATTGTTCAGCGATCCGTCGAATATGCACTTGATCTGATAGGTGTCCGAGAATACTTGCATAATCATCATGCATGGCGCCCGCCGCTTCCTGGAGGCTAATTACCCCTTCTTGGCCCATGATCGTGAGGAGTGAAAGCTCTGCGGTATTGCGTTTTGCTGGCGTGCTATCGAAGCAACCCATATCGTGCATTGTATCTATAGTTTTTATGAATTCATCCTGAGCTGGAGCGGCAAGACCATAGGGTAGTTTTAATTCCCCAATTTCGGAACGTGCCGCAATGCCGAGGTTGGTTAAATCATGAGACAGTAACTCAGCATCACTTCCATCTCCGAGTCGGTCGGCTAGTTTTTGTGAAGTGCGGTGCAACAAATCGACCCGCTGTTCGTCATCATCAATGGCATAAAACTCATTCTCAAATACATCTTCAAGTCGACTTGAAGTTTGCTCGTACCAATGTTGTGTATTTGCTTCTGACATGAGTTAACATTAGCACATTCGTGATCTGTTGTCAACTAGTACGTGCAGTAGTTCTAAGGACCAGTCGGTCGTGTACGGCTTACTTGAGCGCGTACCTCTTCATAATCTCGAGCAATGGTACCATTCATAGCTGTGAGTGTGCTTGCTGGATCCGATGTTGTTGTGCCGCCAAGGACAACAAAGCCCGGGGCCGGTGGAGGTGGAGGTCCACCAGGTACTGGCGGCGATGGAGGTACCGCGCCAGGGGTAGATTGATAACCAAAGATTGGTGAGACACGACGACGGGTTGGATTTGCGGGATCTGTATCAATTCGTAAGGCATTTTCGAAGATTGACTTAGCCTCAGCATCATCGAATCCGCCTTCCTGCTGGGCGAGAGCGAGTGATTCAAGCGAACGACGATAGCGGCTATCTGCTTCTCTGTACTCGGCCGAGTCTGCGCCATACTGCTGGTTTGCGAGCTGACGACTTACAAAGCGCGTGCCAATATCTGCACTCATGGCTTCTGCCACAGCGCGTTTGGCGTCTTCGTTGCTGAGTTTGGAGAAGTCGCTTTGATCCATACTTGCGACACGCTGGGCAAGTTCGCCCATAACTTCCGCGCGATTGGTCGTCATAGTCATCACCCTACCATCTCCACCTAATCTATAACCACCCTGATCTGCGCGGCCAGCAGCTTTTGCAGCTCCAGCCATTTGCGATACGATGGCTGCCCGGACGCCACGATCTTCAATCACGTCATTCATAGCACCAAACGTTGCGTCTCGCGCCCGTCCAGAACTTGCAACTTTTTGTGCGGCAGCAATAACGTATTCACGTTTCCCGGCAAATTGCATCATGTCACGAAGAGCGTTTGCCGAAGTCGTGAAGCCATCAGCATCTTTTTCAGCTCTCGCTGCTCGTGCTGTTAAGTCTGCCTGTAAAGCAAAATTTCCAGCTGCAGCAGCAGCCGTGGCGTTGGCACGATGCTGCGATGCTTCAAGTCGTCGATCGCGTGATTGTTGTTCGAGTTGCAAAGCGCGGCGCTCGATTTCTCGTCTGCTTCCTCGTGCTCCAACAAAATCATTGAGCGCATCACCATCAGAAATATTCTTAGCTTCAAGGTCCTTTGTTGCATCAGCCGCTCCAACAGTAGCCATGGTTCGGTATTGAGAACGCTTCGCTTCGCCATAGGTGCCCGGTACGTATGCGCGCGGGGATCGAGTCAAGCCACGTGCCAAGAAGTTTCCAGCACGTGCTGCAACATTATCGCCTCCGAAGCGATTATTAACTCGGGATTTGGCACGGTTTCGGGCGGTCCTTTCCGTATCCCACTTCTTGGTGCGATCTATCAAACCTTTGTTTCGATCATTAATAACACCCGAGAGTTGCCCGATTAATCCACCAGCAAACTTGAAAGTCAATGGTATCAAGAAATATGGACCAAAATAACATATAAGAGCTAGGATCTTGTTCCCTCCTCCGGCCGGGTCGTTTGCCTCACCGCTGCCGAGAAAAATATTCGCAAATACGGCCCCAATACTTAAGAAGAGCATTACCAGCGGATACATAATTAACGCTCTGCTGAATAAATCCCACCATTTTTTGTACCACCCCTCCAGTCCGGGTACTGCTCTGGCAGCGATGGCTATGGGCGAAACCACTAGGAGTGCTATAACCACTACTTTTCTGAAAGTCAACACGATAAAAGCCATAAGAAATCCGAGGAGTGCAGAGATTGCTATAGGTAGTATTGCAATAAGTCCAAGGGCTGCTCCAGCAATGCCGGCCAGACCTAAGAAGCCGACAACGTTGCCGCTTGTTCCTTCAAAATTAATCATGTCAACAGCGCGCGTACTACCATCTTTTACATCAGTAATGAACGAATTAATCACAAGGCCTTCAATACCCGAACCTATACCATTAGATACTCGTATAAAAAAAGTAAGCCCGACCCACGATAACTGGATCATAATAATAGCGATAAGTAATTTTGGAAGCATTTTTTTGATAGTGTAGTTATCAAATGGGCCAAAAGAGAGTGCCGTGCTGAAAACCATGATGAGTGTAGCAATAACAATCAGCACTGTTGATAATCGAGCAAAATTTTGCCAGGCTTTTCGAGTACCTTGATATTTACCATTGGCATCGAGGCCGAGTTCGGACGATTTAATCTCTAAGACTGATTTGATATGTTCTTTCAGAGAGGTGAGTGTGCGATCGATGAGATCAACGATCGGGCACATAATCCAACCCAGGCTTAGCCCCGCGTTGTAACAGTTTTTCTCATCAGTGGTCGGCTGGCCGTCAGTAGAACTGCCGGTGCTAGCGGATGTTGGATTTTGAACTGCTACGTTACCACCTGTCCCATTGTCGCCAATACATGCTTGATCAACGGTAGTTCCTTGACCGAGCGCTCTTACCATGCCGTTACTACAGGTGATAGTGGCAGCTGCGCTACAAAGTGACGGTCCTTGCGTTGTTTGTTGAGGGAGGAGGTTTATGGAGTTGCCGTTGGGGCATTTGTATGCGGTCGCTGTTTGTGCGGATGCAGTCTGAACCGAGAAGATAGAAGCAAACAGCCCGCCAAAAAGGGTGCTAACAACAAATACCACTAGCAATTGGTGCACAAGTGGTGGCTTATGCGATCGTATAAACTTCACGAATGCAATTGTATCAGGGACCAAGGGCGCTATCAATTCATGCCTTATATATGTCATCTTGTGAAGAACTCACGCCTGTTGTACGATTACTCTGTAATGATCTCGAGAAAAATAAAAACTCTGGCAGCCCGATTTGCTCTACCTGCTGGTGTGCTGTCGTTGTTGTTTTGTACGCAAGCCACAGCGCTTGATGTAGTTTTGGAGTCTAGAACAGTAAATCTGCAAAAAGTAAGCGCTAAATGGATTGATCGTGCAACAATCGAAGTGACCATCTATGGCAATGTGCAAAGATTCTTCGATCGAAATATTGACGA
Organism: uncultured Candidatus Saccharibacteria bacterium; assembly: GCA_964635445.1. GTDB lineage: Bacteria > Patescibacteriota > Saccharimonadia > Saccharimonadales > CAZDBS01 > CAZDBS01. The sequence goes on from CAZWNK010000034.1 coordinate 4,883, forward strand.
CTCGGGATCAGGCGACAACACCTATCGTGTCACCAAGGATACTTCTCCAACATGTACTGACAGCAAGCTTACGTTCCCAAAGGGCACGCTTAGTCAATTCGCTGATCAGCTTAACGGATATGCTGACATAACACTTTACGCACAACTACAAGGCGCTATAACCAGCAATTCTGCCTCAAATTGCATAAAGGCTGACCCAGACCCAATTCCTGTACGGGTTGCCAATAAGGCGAATGCGGATATCTTGTTTAAACAATACCAAGATAGCGATCATATTATCCGCGTGGACAATAATTTCGAGTGGCTTTATACAAGAGACCCAACCCACCCCAATGTTTTTTTGAAAAATTCAGAATCAGAATGTAAAGATATTTTGCTCGTGGAGGGAGGTAGGGTCAGGTCGTACGAGTTGAGTAAAAATAGTGGTGATCCATTACCAAGTGAAATAGCAAGCTTGGCGCCAAACTGCAAACTAGCCCACATTGAACATATGGGCGTAAATGTGGGATCCCCCCTCGTGTTGGGAGCGCTGGGAAGTGGTACGCTCGCAACATCAAGTACGGGACAGGGATCTGCTTCATCAGGAAATGCACCGAGTGGGTCCTCTGGCGGTGGCTCAGTTCAGCCGACTGCCGAATCGCCCTGTAAAGAGAATAGTGGCAGTTGCGACACAGAGTGTAATGACGCCGAGGAGAGTGCAAAACTGAATCTCGGGGACGGATCAAAAGGTGGCTGTATATATAAGTATGTAAACATGTTTATCAATTTCCTAACCGCCGGCGTCGGAATCATCATCGTTATCATGGTGATCATTGGAGGGTATGGGTATTTGACCTCGAGTGGTGACCCCCAAAAAGCAGCAGCTGCACGAGGACGAATCGCCAATGCGCTTATCGCGCTCATGGCTTCCATCCTCATGTATGCGGTACTCCAATGGCTGATACCGGGGGGTATTTTCTGATGAAACGATTCCGAGCTGTACTGCTAGGCTTCTATATCGTGATTCTTTCGGGTGTCATGAGTACCACGACTGTTGCTCCAATCGCGATGGCAGTAGATCCGGCAAGTAGTTCACCAACCGACTGTTCACCCGCCCCTAAGTTCCTCGGCATTATCCCGACTTGGTATGAATACCTGGAGCGTGATCCTACTAATGACTGCCATCCAAAAATCGATTTCGAGAACGATCCGGCTGGCGTCTGGAAAATTGGTGCTGCAGTTGTCGAGATCCTTCTGCGTATCGGTGGTATCTTGATCGTTTTCTGGGTGCTCATCACCGGATTCCAATACATTATCTCGAACGGCAATCCTGATGCGAACAAAAACGTCCGCAATCGTCTCATTTATGGCGGCGTCGGACTGGCTATCATTATCTTTGGGTCGGGACTTGTTTCATTTGTAGCCCGAAGGCTGACAGGAGAATAACGATGAATATCGAACGATGGCTTGCTGAAGCAAAAACAATCAAAGGCACTGGTGCGAAAGTTGACATTCCCGCCGTCAGCGAAAACACAGTGCTTCATAATGTTATTTTATTCTTTTTCGCGCTTGCTGGTACCGTTACGGTACTTATGATCGTGATTGGTGGCATACGACTTGTCTATTCTCAGGGCGATCCTCAGAATGCTGCCAAAGCGCGATCGACAATCATAGCTGCAGTTATCGGACTCATCATTATGCTGGCCGCGTATGCAATCATTGCTTATGTAACCAGTTTCTTTTAGGAGCTAGTCGATGAAACACTTCAAGCAAATACTTTGCAGCATTCTCGCCCTGACGGCTCTTACCTTGGGGTCTGCTCCCCTCGCCCATGCCTATGATCCGGTGCAGAGTTCGTGTAGTAAGATTGGCGATGCCGGCAGCTTTTGCAAAAACCAAAGTGACACAGAACTGACGGGTAAAAATGGAATCATCATGACATTCACGAAAATAACCGCTGTTGTTGGTGGTGTGTCGGCGATCATTGTCATTGTCATAGCTGGTGCTCGCATGATTATGTCAGGGGGCGATTCATCGTCAGTTGCAAAAGCCCGTAGTACGGTTATCTACTCGCTTGTCGGTCTGGTAATTATGGGCATAGCTCCCTCAATAGTTGGAT
>CAZWNK010000035.1:0-6888 GCA_964635445.1 uncultured Candidatus Saccharibacteria bacterium
CTGATGTTACCGTTGGCGACAACTGTACACCGATGGCGAGACCGATGCACATTGCGCCCAAGCCTACGACACAGACACCTGCCACATCCAGCACGACTTTTGTCAATGACATAGCATCATTATACGTGACCTCTCGGTATTAGCCTATTGGTAAGTACATCAGCGCCCACCTCTATATCGATATACCCAGATAGCCGCCATCACTACTATAATAATGATGGATACGGCCTGCGACACGACATCGTTCACAGCCGTAAACGTCGATGATTTATCAAACACGAAGATCGCGAAATACCCAACCATGAGTATGACGGCGACCCAATTGATGCGCGTTTTGAGTCGTTGTCCAGCTGAAGCAACCGTGTGCGTGCGACGATCGACAACACGCTGATCTGTATAATGTCCTGCTTGGTGTTCTACTTCACCGCCCAATATGTCCGCGACCTGTAGCATCGCATCGAGATTTCGACAGTTTCCTAAATCGTCAAAGCTTGTCACATATACATAGAGCTCATTGTCGATGATTTCAGCATCAGTTTTCCCAAGTGAATTTATAAATGCGCTCATGACATCTGGGGTAAAAATTGCCAATGCATCTACTTGGTAGTCTTGCGGCGCATACAGCGTGTAATGTTCGTCAAAGTTGCCTTCAAGATGGAGTATCTGGTCTTTATCAAACAGCGTCGGCAAGTTACTCGCCCACATCAGATTATTTTTCTTCCCGTCAAGCACCATGTGAGGCAGCTGGCGCGAGAGTGTATAACGAATATAGCTAAACCGATGCGTATGTTGACTCCGCCCGCTTCCCGTAACGCATTGATATGTTCCGATCTGCGCGCCATTGCCACTACTAGTGTCAATCGTCAGCTCTTCACGTATGCAGCGATCTCTACCAAATTGAAATATCATCCCTTTATAGGTAGGATCTCGGAGAGAAGTCGTATACGACAGATTGTTTACAGACGCAAAACGCTGCACTCGTACTGTCCGACTCGCGCCATTACGAATACCTATGATAACGAACACCGTGACAAGTAATGGCAGGGCAAGCCATGCCCAGATCACCCAGACGCTGTTTTGGGACGCACCTATACCAGTATTTGCCAGCGCAGTGGCGCCCACTATGATCATCATGGTAAGCGCGAACACTCCCGTGATGATCATCTGAAATCGTACCCCCGAAACCGCCATCACATCGGCGAACTTGACCGGTTGATCGAGTGGAGAAAAATCGTATTGCCTCATGTATACGTCATTATACCGCTTCCCAGCCGACTCAGGCTAGCGTAGCTAATACGTTAGTACTGACTTCTGACACTTTATCGATGCTGGTCATAACGCAAATCATCGTTTAATGCGATGATCGCCTCAATAAATCGCTGGCGGACTGGCGATACGTACACGTTACCCGTTTGAATGGTACGAAAGAGCTCAGCCGAATGATGCTGTTCGAGCTCAGCAAGCTTCAAGAGGCGTTCAAATGATGGTGTAAAAAGTTTTTGATCATGTATGTGCATGTCATTGAGTGCCCGACCAATAAAAAATGTTAGGCCCTGCACAACTGCGATCTCTCGATCATGCTCCTCGGTACTCATCTCGACGACGCCGAGCCCGAGTGAATTGGCAAAATGTTTGATCGCTTCATAGGGTTTGGCTGACGAAACTTCCGGGCACATGACAAACGTATGCCCCGCAAATGATACACTTGCCGACTCTGGCCCAAACATAGGATGAGTCGCCACGATAGGTTGATGAGGTAGCACACGTCGCAACATATCCACTGGCGCTATTTTGACCGAACAGACGTCGACGACAACAGTTTCTGATCGAAGATGCGGTTTCAGCGACCGCAGCATCTGCTCGTAGGCATCCAGCGGGATTGCCGGTATCACATAGTCACACGCTGCGACTTCTTCGATCGTGCCCATCCACGAACTCTCTCGCCCGCTCTGGCTATACACCATGACCTTCGCATGCGAACTCAGTTTCTCCGCCAGAAACTTTCCGAAACTACCAAACCCGATGATCCCGACTGTTTTCATATCACCATCACTGCACTACTACGACACCGCGCCAAAATGCAACATAGTTGGTAAAGTCTCCGACTCGTTCGATCGAGCCGGCTTTGGGCATAGGATAATACCACGCCGCGTCGTCATTCGTCTGACCATCGACCACGATCGAGTAATAACTCGCCTCACCTTTCCAATGGCAAGTGGTATGGGTATCACTCTCAACAAAATATTGTTTCTTGATCGCGTGCGGTGGAAAATACCAATTGCCTTCGATCCTGAGGAGCTGCTCTTGCGGCGCCTCAGCGATGACCGTGTTGTTCCATATTGCTTTCATACTAGATAGTATACAGCAGTGTGCTGGATGGCAATTTTGATACGGTTGCGCCACCCCATAGACGCAAGGTTGTGCCTGAGTATAGCCCGTGTCTAGTTTGCGAACGGTGCATCGACGCATCTGTCGCCACGCATAGGCTGGCGCAGCCCAGACATTACCTATGTAGTTCATAAAATCATTTGGCTCGGCTTCAAACCCAAAACCAAACAACCTGCCACGTGCTACCATGCCGAGGACAACATTTTCATCAAAAAGTCCGTGCACGACACTCACTAGCATCGCGTCCGCTTTCATACTGCAAATAGTCTTCGCCCATCATCTCGCGGTATTCGGCCGGTTTGACATAGTAGTTTTCACCACGCTTTCTCTGATTGTACTGTCAGTACTCACCTGAATTCTCACTCAAGTAGGTTGACATTTTATAAATTTTATGCTAGTATAAACAAAAGTTAACCCCCCCATAAAGAAATATAAAAAGTCTATGGCATCAGAACATACAAAACCTAACGATCAAAATGCAGAAAACTGGCATCCTAAAAAACCAGAAGACGGCACTGGTGCTATATTCAGCCGTGTAGAGCAATCTGTCTTTGCGCAGCTGCGTTCTGATCTTGTCAACACAACTGGCGACACAAGGACGAACAGTCATAACAAAGAACATCTTATCGTCCGAACCGCCGACAAGCTAGCTCGTGGGTACGCACAAAACCTCAGAAGAATACACGGAATTTACGCGCAACGAGGCATCAGTGTAAATAATTTGCTCTATTATGCACTGGCCGTTACTGAAGAGAGAGAAAACATCGTAAATGCCCTAAAAAAAGAGTTGAATGATGCCAAAGATGCAGATCAAATTGTAACGCTTCAAGAGGAGCTGCGACTTGCAGAACTTGCACTTGACGGAGCTGAGTATTTGGTTACGGTTTACAAGAAACAGCGCCTTGAGGCGAGCAGGGTGGGCAATGTAAAAAGTGGAACACCCGGAACGGCTGAATCGGATGAACCAGGTGAATGGGATTTGTCTGGAGACAGGGGTGTAAATGCTCAGCTGAAGGTGTTCGACAGGATACGCAGTGAAATAAGCGGCCTGCAACTTGTGCTTTCAGGTAGCGTACCAGCAGATCATATACCACTCGCGTCTGGCAAAAACCGCGAAGCGCTCTCAGAGCAGGTACGGTTTTTGGAGTGTATAGAAGAACTTCTTGCTCGCTTTTCGCCAGAGAATGACGAAAGCGTACATAAGTGGTATGAAGAAGAGGAAAACTCTATCATTGAAAAGATGAGCCTTCTTGATAATGATGATGAGATTGGAGCTAAAGAGCTCTCCCTAAAGAAAAACGCGTTGAGCAGGGCTTATGCCCTGCTTGTTGAGGCTGATAATCCGCAGCCCCAAGCCATAGTGGAGATTCCGCAGCATGAGCATTCGCCCGCTGCAAAAAAGCAGAGTGACGGCGAGCAGCCCACGCCCGTGGGCAAAACCAACAATAGAACAGAGGAAGTAACCAAAACCACTGAAAAAGCGAGAGAACAAGCTCTACTGAGTGAGGTGCTACGCGCAGCAAAAGGGTCTGCCCGTATAGAAACAAGTGTGACGACACGGTCCCCCCTCACGTTCAAAGACGGTGACGCAGTTGCACCAGCAGATGGGTGCTCATTATTTGGCGATGGTGTCGAGCGAGGCAAGTTTCCGTCGCGTGAGCACAGTGAATACATTGCAGCTGATGATTCACCTGAAGCAGTAATCTTTGAACCAGCTACAGAGACTGGTTATGCCACTAAGACAGAAACCGTAAAGTCAGGCCTCTTCGGCAAGGCTACGCGAGAAAAACAAGTCCCCACTGGTGAAGTACCCATAATGGTTACGAACCCACTAACTGGTTTGCAGGAAGCAGGATACAAGTTCAGATATCAGTTTAACGGCAACAGTGGCTACGATTACGACAGCCAGACCAGCAGAACCAAAGGATATCCACCTTATCGCTCAGCAGAAGAAAACGGAAGAAAAGGAAATTATTTGTTCGTGGAAGTCACGCTACCTGAGTCAACCGCCCATGAGTTGAAAAAAGCTATACTCCACAACCCTACTCTTGCACGACAATATGTTCAAGCAATTCTTGCTGGGCATGGTGCGATCGATGGAACCGTGAGGATGCCGCCATATGACGCGCTACCTTCTGGCTGGACTATGGCGGTAGCCGACATGCATAAACAAGATAAAACGCATCATGTTGTAGCACGATATGATGTAACAGTTTAATCCAGGCTCACAATTCAATCAGAAATTTTGAAAAAACTTTTGCAGCTTGAGTTTAGCCTCAGCGAAGCAAGGGTGTACGTCTCAATTAACCCTCTAAACCACTTATAGCTAGAAACTAGTTCACAACGTTCGTCGGGCTACCCAAAATACACGAACGGATATTACTAACCAATTCCTCACCTAGCCTTTCGACAGTTTCATGCGTATTGTATGCCATATGAGGCGTTGCAACAACATTTTTCATGCGCGCAAGCTCAACGATAGCATCGTCAGGGCTTCCTTGCAGCGGTTCATTTTCAAAAACATCAAGCCCCGCGCCAGACAACTCTCCGCTCCCCAGCGCAGTTTTGAGCGCCTCACTGTCGACTGTCGCGCCACGACCGACATTAACGAAAATGCTCCCCTGTTTCATCTTGGCAAAAGCCGTAGCATTCAAAACATGTCTCGTTCTGTCATTGAGCGGCAAACAAGCAAACAACACGTCTGAACTCGACAAAACTTTATTCCATTCATCGGTGCCAGAACGTGAGTTAAGGCTCGTCACGGTCGCGCCAAGACCAGTACACATTGTCGCAAGACGTCTGCCGATATTCCCCTCGCCAACTATGCCAATGACGCTGCCCTTCACTTCATATCCCTTAAAATCTTGATGTTTCCAGACACCGTCCCGCAAGTCGGCCACCGCTTCCACCAGACGCCGTTGGACTGCGAACATGAGCGCAAGAGCATGTTCAGCAACGGCTTGTGCGTTATGCGTTGGACAGTTGACGACCACTATGCCCTTCGACGCTGCGTACGCCTTGTCGACCCACTCGCTACCAACGGCTGGAACAACAATATATTTCAACCGCCTTGCAGCATCAATAACCTTCGGCGTAATGTCGATATAGTTGGCCGTTATGAGCTCTGCATCCTTCACCCGTTCTATAACCTCAGCTTCGTCCGGTACATCGTCATGCACCGCACCGCCCATAGCCTGTATCTGTTGTTGTGCCACTTCTGAGATATCAATGCGGTCGGTAATAACTATTTTCATAAGCTCAGTATAAATCATCGCTGTTTATTTTGATAAAATCTACTATTGCTTGGTCTTTTTTGCCTCTCTTCTCAAAGCCCAATTCGTACATGATCACCCGTAGCGATACCCAATCCTCCCCCTGTCCACAAAAGTGAAATAATTAGATCGATATCGCCAAAATCCTTAAATGCACCGAGATACACCGACATGCCTAACGAACCGTGCTACGCACACTCAACGCCATGCTGGCTCAACTGCTGCATCACATCATGTGCTTTTTTCAGCTCAACAACGCGTTCCCCTGCCTCGCCAGATACGATTTTTTCTTGCTCGTTCACTACTCTAGTATACACTTTTATGCTTATATTGGTGTCCTGTCGCAGCTACTACTTGCCCGATGACAAATGGCGCGACAAATACCGTTGCCGTGTTGTCATTCGGATGAAAACCCAGTTCTTTTTCACTCATCAATGCCTGATCGATGATCACATCGATGTCTTTGGCGCCATCATGCAGCAGCCCAAAGAGCGACACACTACCTGGTTTCACGCCGACCAGCGACTCGACGTGTTCCGGTCGCACAAACACGATTCGCTTGACGCCAAGTTCGCGCGCCAGCAACTTCATGTCAAGTCGCACATCACCTCGCATGATGACCATCCACACCTGCTCACCCTTTTCTTCGCGCACTAGCAAACTTTTCACCGGCACTTTTTCCGACAGCACTTTGCACGAGTCCGCCACTGTAAATACCGCTTCGTGTTCTTGCACACGATACGCGATACCCAGCGTATCAAGCAATTCGTAGACTGGAGTTCGTTTGTCTTTCATATAAAATCATTTTGGTGGCAAAGTAAGTACGTAATCACGGCAGATTTTTAGCAGCCGTGCTAAGTTGTCTTCGTCAAGCACCTCTGGCTCGGCAAGACACCAGGCTTTCATGTGACGCCCACCGAATTCAAATGGTTTCATCCCATGCTCACTGAGTAGTGCATCGGCATCATCAGGATGCGGCTTGACGATCAGCTCGTCTCCCTTCACTCCAAACGTCATATTGCCGTGTATAAAATAACCGAGGCCACCAAACATCTTTCGTTTGGCTACATCCATACCCCATGTCATTATTACATCATCGATTCTTGATTCTAAAGTTGTGTCATATGCCATGTTCACATTATACAACTATACGCGTAACTCAATTGTGAGTCGCGACTATCGCTATTCTTTAGCACCTCGGGATCTATCAATTGTGATCGTCCGTCCA
>CAZWNK010000036.1:0-1836 GCA_964635445.1 uncultured Candidatus Saccharibacteria bacterium
ATCGGAAACAGTACTGGATATACCATCGGGCGGAAGCTAGGCAAACGACTCTTTTCTCGAGAAAACTCGAAGTTTTTCAGCAAAGAACATATCGACAAGGCAAAGACCTTCTATGAGAAACATGGCGGCAAGACCGTGACATTGGCATTTTTTGTGCCGATTGTTCGAACATTCGCACCTGTTGTTGCGGGGGCGAGTGAGATGGAATACAGACGATTTTTGGCATTCAACGTTGCAGGCGCTGTGGTATGGGGTGGTGGTGTGACGATGCTCGGATATTTCCTGGGGAGTCGAGTGCCAGGGATAGATAAATATTTGATTCCGATCATCTTGCTCGTGATTGTGTTGTCTCTGGCATCGCCGTTGCTACACATGTGGCGAAGTAGGTCAAAGTCACTGTCTGAAGAAAAGTCCATCAAAGAGTAAGCTGCTTGAATATTTCAAACTCAAACAGTACAATAACCCCTGTTCTTGCGCGAGTGGTGAAATTGGTATACACGCTACCTTGAGGTGGTAGTGCCGCAAGGTGTGGAGGTTCAAGTCCTCTCTCGCGCACCAATGAAATCGCCCCACTTCTGTGGGACGTTTTCATTGGTATATGATGTGCGTTTCGAACCGTACTGCGAAGCAGAGGTTCGATAACGAGGAGCTCTCGCAGAAGTATTACTTCGAGAAAGCGACGAGGCTATATGCGCGTAGGCGCTATAGTCCTCTCTCGCACAATAAAAAATGCTCCTTTTTGGAGCATTTTTTAATGAGGAGTAATAGATATGTTTGGCTTCGAAGGTGTATACTATATCTGTAATTTGAAGGAGAAGATTATGATGATCGCCGTAATTGTCGTTGTCGCAGTATTACTACTCGGAGTGCTTATCTACAATGGCTTGGTTCGTGCCAAAGTTCGCGTTGATGAAGCGTGGAGTGACATCACAGTCCAGCTCAAACGACGTTATGATCTGATCCCCAATCTCGTCAATACTGTGAAGGGATACGCGAAGCACGAAAGTGATGTGTTTGAAAAAGTGACCGCCGCTCGCAGTGCGATGATGTCTGCCAAAGGCGTCAAAGAGACGGCAGATGCCGAGAATCAGTTCACAGGGGCTTTGAAGAGTCTGTTTGCAGTCGCTGAAGCGTATCCTGAACTCAAGGCTAATGAAAATTTCAAAGAACTCCAAGCCGAGCTTGTCGATACCGAAGACAAAATCCAAGCATCTCGACGTTTCTACAATGGTGCAGCTCGTGATCTCAACATCAAGATTCAGACATTTCCCACTAGTATCTTCGCGAGCCTTTTTGGGTTCAAACAACGGGAATTTTTCGAGGTATCAGGAGCTGAAGCTGCAGCCGTACAGGATGCTGTCAAAGTCGACTTTGAGAAATAGCTAGCGACAGGAGGTTTGGCTTGTACAAAGAAATTGCCGCCAACAAGCGACGTACTATTGTCATCATGATTGCGTTTCTCGGAGTCATGGCTGGCTTGGCGTGGTTGTTTGGGCGAGTGTTTTTCACTCCGACTATCACATACTACGTTTTGGCTGGGGCTACTATCTACGCGGTCATTAGTTACTTTACCGCAGACAAGATCGCTCTAGCTGTTAATGGTGCCCAAGAAGTTGATAAAGCTTCTGCACCTCGTCTATATCGAATCGTCGAAAACATAGCGATTACCGATGGGTTACCGACGCCGAAAGTCTATATTATGGACGATCCCGCGCCCAATGCCTTTGCAACAGGCCGAGATCCGCAACATTCTGTAGTCTGTGCGACGAGCGGACTACTTGATATCATGAGCGATACCGAATTGGAGGGTGTTATCGCGCACGAGATGGGGCATGT
>CAZWNK010000036.1:1936-4700 GCA_964635445.1 uncultured Candidatus Saccharibacteria bacterium
GCAGATGCGACTGGCGCTCTCACGACTCGATATCCTGAGGGATTGGCGAGCGCACTTGAGAAGATTCGCGATCGCGGATCAGTTTTGAGGCGACAAAACACCGCCACAGCGCACTTATTTTTCACAAATCCTTTGAGTGCCAAAAATTTCGCAGCAGCGTTTAGTACCCATCCGCCGATAGAAGACCGTATCAATAAATTACGGGAGATGAAGTTGTGACAAAGAAAACAAACAAGCCGCAACCAAGGCCCAAAACTACAAAAGACACGACTGCAAAGCCGGTCGCTGTCACGAATCATGAGCCCGCAACTGCACGAGCGCTTCTGAAACAATCGTGGAGTTTTCTAGTCGGCAATCGAAGAATATGGATGAAACTGATTGCTATCCATGCCGTACTGTATATCCTCTTGACGGGAGTACTGTCGACATCGCTCAATATCAGCGATCTCAAGCAGCAGATTATCGATCAACTCGGTGGGCATGCGTCCTCACTTCGAGTAAATCTCGAACTATTTGGTAATGTCATCAGGTTTGCCAATGGCTCAGGGGCAGTCGATGGTTCGATCTATCAAAGTTTGCTCTTTGTGTTTTCAAGTCTGGCTTTTATCTGGACGATACGCGAGCTCAAGGCTGGCAAGTCATTTGCTGCTCGGATCGCATACTATCGTGGTCAATATCAGATCGTCCCTTTTATCATGGTATTGCTCGCTATTGGCGCGCAGCTGATCCCGTTTGCGCTCGCAAACTGGCTACTCGCAATCCTAACGTCTGATACGGTTGCGGTCCATGCGGGTGAACGCATAGCGGCATGGATCGTATGGGCACTCGTGTCCTTGCCGACGTTTTACATGCTCAGTGCATCGATCATGGCGCTCTACATCGTGACGCTGCCCGATACGATGCCGATGCAGGCGCTGCGCAAAGCACGGGAGCTTGCTAAATATCGGCGATGGCTGATTCTTCGGCGACTATTGAGTCTCGCAGTAGCGGTCGTCATCATCGTCAGCGCACTAGTACTTGTCACTATCTATCTCGTACCGGTCCTTGCGACGCTCGTGACAGTCTTGCTCATGGTAGCAGTATTACCATTTGTGCATATATATCTCTACAACCTCTACAGAAGTTTATTGTAAAATATAGGCATGAAACTATCTGTTAAAGATGCTGGCGAGCGTGTTGCGAAGCTTCGTTCTCAACTGAACCAATACTCGATCGAATATCACGTGCACGACAAACCGAGTGTCGAAGATGCCGTCTATGACGGTTTGATGGCAGAACTCAAACTTTTGGAAGCTGACTATCCGCAGCTCATCACGCCCGACTCTCCGACTCAACGCGTAGGCGGCAAATTGCTCGAGGGATTTCGCTCGGTCACACACAGCAAACGAATGCTGAGTCTCAATGATGTCTTCAGTCGTGAAGAAGCTGAAGCGTGGCTCAAACGTACCGAGAAGCTCGCACCAGGATCCAAGCTCGAGTTTTTCGTCGATATCAAAATGGATGGTTTGGCCTGTGCCTTGGTGTATCAGGATGGAGTGCTTCAGACCGCCATCACGCGGGGCGATGGTATGGTCGGTGAAGATGTCACAGCCAATGTGCGTACCATACGATCTGTGCCGTTACGACTTCATGAAACCGACAAGACAAAAGCCTTTGTAAAAGGCCGCACTGAAATTCGCGGTGAAATCGTTATGTACAAGGCAGACTTCGAGAAGCTCAACGCCGAACGCGCCAAAGCCGGACAACCTATTTTTGCCAATCCACGCAACACAGCAGCCGGTACCATTCGTCAACTCGATCCGGGTCTGGTAGCTAGTCGAAAGTTGTATTTTCGAGGGTATGACCTGCAGCGAGACGATCCGTCTGAGGTGCCGACCAACATGTTCGCGTATGAGATCATGCATGACCTTGGCATTTTAGTGAACAAAGAAGCGACAGTTTTCAAATCGCTTGATGAAGTCTTGAAGTTTGCCGATACATGGGAAGCAAAGCGGCTCGATCTACCGTTTAATACTGATGGTTTGGTCATCAAGGTCAATGATCGAGCGCTCTACGAACGACTTGGTGTGGTCGGCAAAAACCCTCGTGGTGCTGTGGCGTACAAATATCCGGCAGAGAAGGCGACGACCAAGGTCAAAGATATTTTCGTATCCATAGGCCGTACAGGTGCGGCTACGCCCGTGGCGGTATTGGAGCCTGTCGTAGTGGCAGGAAGTACCGTACAGATGGCAACGCTTCACAACGAGGACGAGATCAAGCGTAAGGGTGTCATGATTGGCGATACAGTTGTGGTGCACAAAGCGGGTGACATCATCCCTGAGATCGTCGAGCCGATCGTCAAACTCCGCGATGGTAGTGAGCGAGCATTCCGCATGCCGACACATTGTCCGGAATGTGGCACGAAACTTGAAAAACCCGACAAAGAGGTTGTATCCAGATGTCCCAACCAGAAATGTCCTGCACGTGTCCACAATCATATCCAACATTTCGCTTCCAAAGGTGCTGTGGATATCGAAGGTATGGGAGAGAAAAACGTTGCCGCCTTGCTCGATGCTGGTTTGATCAGTGACATGGCAGATATCTACGCCTTGAAAAAGGAGCAGATCCTCCAGCTCGAGCGGTTTGCCGAGATCTCGGCCGATAATCTCATCAAAGCAATCGACGAGAAACGACACGTACCTTTAGCGCGATTCGTCTTCGGACTCGGCATCCGTCATGTCGGTGCCCAGACAGCCGTAGATCTTGCCAATCATTTCAAAACATT
>CAZWNK010000036.1:4800-6491 GCA_964635445.1 uncultured Candidatus Saccharibacteria bacterium
GGGACAGAGGTCATAGACGAAAAGACGTTGCTAAAAATGCTCGGCTAGTTGACAAGTCTAAGCTTTAGCGCAATGATAGATATGTTCTATCGTGCGCTAGGGGCTTCTAGCGTTGAAAACAAAAATCAATCACTGCCGCCCCGGGTGGGCGCGCACGAAGTCTAAAACCACTCCTAAGGGGTGGTTTTAGCTTGCTATTGTGATCCATAAGCGTTATAACATAAGCAATACACTTAAAACAAAATAGGTATCACTATGCCCGTCAAAAAGAAAACACCACCCAAAAAAGCGCCACCAAAAAGCCAAAGTATGTCCAAAGCTGCTAAAAAGCCAGCAGCACTAAAGCCTCAATACAAGCTAGGCAAGAAGAAGTTTTCGACAACACTCTTTGCTTTCATTATGCTCGGTGTCTTGATTGGTGGCTACTGGATCATCAAATCAAATGCCTCCAACGTGAATACGTGTCTTACTTGCAGTTACATCACGAATCAACCAGCCGAGGGCCCGGCAACATACGAAGGGCAAACATATGATGCTAAAGTAGAATTTGAAGATTTTGCATCGAATATTCAAGTTGGCTGGAATCAATTGGGGTCTCCTTGCGAACACAAGTATCCATCACTCTATGGCGACAATCGGTTTGATGAGCAATCGAGCGGTGGCTGGAATACGTGGATACGGGGATATGACATTTTTAAAGTATCAAACGATAAACTCACAGCACCCTTTACTGCAGCAGAAGTTCCTGATGCGGGACAATATGTAGATTTGACTGACTACCAAAAGGCTAAAGGTGGCGAAACACTATATCGTGCATACCAGTTGTCCAAATACCTATCTCCCTATTATGGCAAGAACGCCTATCGTCTCATTTCTATTAACCAAAATCCCTACTATGGTCAAGGCACGTCAGAATCAACTGGAAACTCACCAAAACTGGGTGATGACTGTACTGTTGCCCACAAAGAAGCATCAGCAGCGGCACTTCTCAAAATTACAAATACCGGCACAGCTACATGGGGCGTGGGTCCTGGCGAAGGAGTAGATGGTAATGGTGACATCGTGAATCTCAATGAACCATCTATAAAGCGTCCAAATGCGATGCTGCAAACAACAATTGATGGAACAAAGGCTCTGGAGTTGTTTGGAGGCGCATCAGCGAGTGTGACTTCTTCTCACGGATTACCAGCTGGTATTCCTGCAAACGTGAAACCAGGTGAAAGTGTTGAAGTGATAATCAATTTCAAGGATGCAGGCAAATTTAACTGGGGAGGCTTGCAGCCGTGGAACAGTTGTACGACTACAGGTATAAAAGATCAATGGTGTGGAGGTGTATATCAGGTAGGTACATATGAGGTTCCTGTTCAAATGGTACTACCTGGCAAGGCGTGGTTTGGTAATAGAACGACCATTAGTTTTAAAGCAGTCGATGATCTTATAAGTTCAAAATGGATGAATCAGGAAGTGGGGCCATACTCAAGTGCGCCTGTCACACCTGCTCCGACAACTGGCTCAGGGTCTAGTACTACTCCTAAAACAGAGCCAAAACCAAGCAATCCTTGGGAATCTTTCAAAAACTGGCTCAAGTAGCTAGTGCCTCAGTCCAATAAAAATACCCCCGATATGGAGGTATTTTTATTGGTGGAGCTACAGGGACTCGAACCCTGGACCTCTTCCATGCCATGGAAGCG
>CAZWNK010000037.1:0-6434 GCA_964635445.1 uncultured Candidatus Saccharibacteria bacterium
GTGGACAGAATTTTAGTTTCTATGACGGGCCGCCGTTTGCCAACGGTCTGCCACATTTTGGTCACTCACTTGTCACAAGTATCAAAGACAGCTTGGGGCGTTATAAGACGATGCAGGGATTCTATGTCGACCGACGTAATGGATGGGATTGTCATGGCTTGCCAGTCGAATTCGCTATTGAGAAACAGTTTAGAGTGAGTGGTAAGAAGCAGATCTTGGAACTTGGTCTAGATAAATTTAATCAAGCTTGCCGAGACTCGGTCTTCACGTACAAAGCCGACTGGGAAGCGTTCTTCAAGCGTATTGGCCGCTGGACTGATACTGGTCGAGCATATGCCACCATAGATACCTCGTATACCGAGAGTGTCTGGTGGGTGCTCTCCCAGATTCATGATAAAGGCTTGCTGTATAAGGGCTACAAGAGCATGCCGTACTGCCCGCGATGTGAGACGCCACTGTCCAATTTCGAGGTTAATGAAGGTTACAAAGACAACGTGCCTGACCCGAGCTTGTACGTGAAGTTCAAACTAAAAGAACAGGATGTATATCTACTTGGCTGGACGACTACGCCATGGTCGCTTCCTGGTAATGCAGCCGTGGCGGTGAAGCCAGGTGAACAATATGTGTATGCAGAGCTAACAGATGAGGAGGGTAAAAAAGAAGTCCTCATCCTTGCCAAGAAAAGACTCGAAGCTTTGAAAGACGATGCAAACTTCTCAATCCTCAAAGAAGTGCCCGCTGAAGATCTGGTCGGGCTTTCCTATGAACCGCTTTTCACTCTCGAAGGGATAGAGAAGCGTGAGGGCTCAGAGAATCTTTATAAGGTTTGGGCCAGCGATGTCGTCAGTGTCGAAGATGGTACTGGCGTGCTGCATGTTGCACCGGCTTTTGGAGAAGACGATCTTAACCTAGGCCAGGAACATCATATTCCTGTACTCTCTACCGTCGATGCGGGTGGACGAATGGTAGGTGACATAGGCCTCCCTGAAGTCGAAGGTGTGTTTTTTAAAGAAGCTGACTCAACGATTATTGAGCATTTGACGAAATCTGGTCATGTCTTCGCTGCTGAGACGATGGAGCATACGTATCCGTTTTGCTATCGCTGTGAGAGTCCGCTCTTGTACTATGCGATCTCCACGTGGTTTGTGAAAGTGTCAGCTATCAAAGACAAGTTATTGAAATCAGCCGAGAATATCGATTGGGTCCCGGAACATATTAAGTACGGACGCTTTGGTAAGTGGTTAGAAGGTGCTCGAGACTGGGCAATTTCTCGCAACCGCTACTGGGGGGCACCACTACCTGTATGGGTGAACGAGCAAGACGAGACTGATTATATTGTTGTCGGGAGTATTAAGGAGCTACAAGAGCTCGCTGGCCCTGATATCAAAGTTGATGATCTTCACAGGCCATTTATTGATGAAATTACTTTTGAGAAAGATGGCAAGACGTATAAGCGCGTTGAGGAAGTCTTGGACTGTTGGTTTGAGTCGGGATCCATGCCCGTAGCCCAACAACACTACCCATTTGAGAACAAAGATGTCTTTGATGTGTCATTCCCGGCCGATTACATTGGTGAGGGACTTGATCAGACGCGTCTGTGGTTCTATGTTTTGCACGTTATCGCGACGGTGTTATTTGAGAAGCCTGCTTACAAGCACGTCTTAGTTAATGGTATGGTGATGGCAGCTGATGGTCAGAAACTCAGTAAGCGACTCAAAAACTACCCTCCGGTTGAAGAGGTTTTTTCTGACGAAGGAGCTGATACGCTTCGTCTCTACTTGCTTAGCAACAACCAGGCAGTGAGTGGCGATTATATGCGCTTTAACCGTGAGTCGATGAAAGACTTGAACCGAAATGTTCTCGGGACGCTTCTAAATTCACACCGTTTCTTCAAAATGTATACTGAAATTGACTCATGGAAGCCTGATTCGGTCGAGCAGCCTGAATCGAGTAATGTTTTGGATCAATGGATCTTGGCTCGACTCAATGAAACAATAGCTGAAGTTACTAAAGCGGCTGACGAGTATAAGTTAGCACATGCGATCAATCCGATCTTTCTCCTTATCGATGACATGAGTAACTGGTACATCCGTCGCTCGCGTCGTCGCTTCTGGAAGAGTGAGGACGATGTGGACAAGAATCAAGCTTACGCTACCCTCTGGTTTGTCATGATGCGCCTCTGTCAATTGCTTGCACCATGGGCACCGTTCCTGAGTGATTATCTCTGGCGAGAATTGGTGCAGGGAACCGATTTACCAAGCTCGGTTCATTTGAGTGATTGGCCAAGAGTATTTGAATGGAGCGAGCATCTTGTTGATCAGATGAAACAACTTCGTGACGTTATTAATACGGGGCTTCAGCAACGTGCGAACGCGGGTATAAAAGTTAGGCAGCCACTCGCGTCAGCAGTTTTGAGCAACGAACTGTTTAGTGCTGATCCTCTTGAATTTGAGGATGTACAGGCATTTGCGAAGACAATAGGCGAAAAAGAGTCGAGATCTGATGAAGAAGTTCTTGAAGAAGCGACACATGAACTAGCAACAAAATTCACAGAGATAATAAAAGACGAATTGAATGTAAAAGATATTCGATTTGAAAAGACAGAAAACAACATCATCTTAGATACTAAGGTCACGCCAGAATTGAAGCGAGAAGGCTTGATGCGCGAGGTTGTACGGCTCGTTCAGAACGCTCGCAAGGAAACCGGGCTGGAAGTCGATGACCGTATCGTCTTAAGTCTCACATCGGATGATGAAGAGTTGACTGAAGCAGTAAAACAATTTGCCGATACGATCAAGGCAGAGACGCTGGCTACAGAACTTTCTGAAAGTGAGCAAGAGCATACCTCAAGTGTCAAAATCGAAGGTTCTGAGCTGACAATCTCACTTCAAAAAGCCTGAAAGCTTATGCTATACTCGAGACAATATGTCTCGTCTGCCATCAGTAGGAGGTGATAGTGGTAATTGGGGTACTATCCTCAATGACTATCTCTCGGTTGCTCATAATGCCGATGGTTCTTTGAAGGATTCAGCCCTCACTAATGCTGGGAGCGGAACAAGGGTTTACAAAAAGACGATCACAGTCGGTGATGGCACGAGTGGAACCTACACTCCAGCACAGCTTGCCGCAGGGGTGGCTTTCACTCCTGAGTTAACAGCGGGTGATGTTGTGACGGAGGTGTTTATCTACCCGACTATTCTTCTGGACGGAACTGATCCGGCTGTTGCTGATATTGGCGAGTTTGTAGGTAATACATACGGTATCTATAACTGGCAGTACCCCCTCATCCCCAACGCTCGCCAGCCTGCTGGCGTCGCACCGAACAATTACCTGACGACAGGTAAGGAGGGATTCTCTGTTGGGTGGTCCCTGTCTACCTACATCCAACAGTACAATGCCGAGTCGAACGCGGCTCTCCTGGATGTAGCACAGGAAGTCTTTCCTAGAAACAGTGGTCCTGGCGTCGGCGGGAGTCTATACCCGCCATACATCGTCATTGTGGAATCGTTCTCGTTGAAGTTCGTCCTGTCGTCAACAGGCGCGACAGATGGAAATCCTGTCACGGACGCGACTGAGGGTGATTTTATTATAATTACGACCGTCCACCCAGCCTCCTCGATGATTGATCTCGATGCCTAAGGCTTTACAGGGGTGGGATAATCTGGTATCATCTGTCGGTATCTTATGAAAGCAATCATTTCTACTGGTAATAAACAATACGTCGTCTCAGAAGGCGATGTGCTTGATATCGATCTCATCGAAACTGAAAAGGCTCCAGAATTTGAAGCACTCATGATCGTTGATGGCGAAAAAATCTCTGTAGGTACGCCAACAGTCAAAGGGGCGAGTGTGAAGGCCGAAATCGTCGAAGAAAACATCAAAGGTGAAAAAGTCGTGGCTATTCGTTTCAAAGCCAAGAAGCGCGTGAATAAAGTTCGCGGCCATCGTCAGCAATACACTCGAATCAAGATCAACTCGATCTCGTTGTAATTTTGTAAATCATCAGCACGTTCGTCGAGCAAGGCTTCGTCAAAACGGCGGGGCCTTTTTGGTAACAATATCAATACATTGTGATGTACGATCAACATCAAATATAAAAACAATTGAGGTCATGCTTATAGAAACGGGTAGTATTACCCAAAAATAGTTGTAAATAAGTCCCAGTCACCTTAAAAATTATGATGTAGTAACAACAATGAACGATTTTAGTTGTTGGTTTTCCACAGAGTACTATGTTTGCACACCTCTGTACGTACCCCTATAATTTTGAGTGCAAAAACGGTTCGTAGAACAAACCCAAACATTGCAACTTAAAACAAAATAAAATCAACATGACACAACAGGGAAAAAATCGGGTTTTCATCTGTACCGTTCGAGTCTGCCTTCGAACGGTACTTTTTGTTGCCTTGATTCTTGGGGTGGCGCTCCCTGCAATCTTCGCCCCAGCGCCGAAGGCGACAGCTGCGAGCAGTAGCTATGTCAACTATCAAGCTCGCCTCCTCAACAGTAGTGGGAGTGTCGTAGCAGATGGAAATTATCATGTGGAGTTCAAGCTCTACAAAGCCGTAAACTCAACCGGCTCCTCTCAAGGGTCATGTTCTGGAGACAGCAACTGTCTCTGGGTGGAAACTCGCACGACGGGCAATCTTGTGCGTGTCGTCAACGGATATCTCACGGTACAGCTGGGAAGTGTCAGTGCTCTACCGAGTATCGACTGGAGCCAGAGCCTCTGGCTTGGTGTACGACTTGGTGGGAACGGCGGTGCGGCAAGCTGGGAAACAATCGAGTTGACGAGCGACGGTACGGCAACGGGCAACAAAATTCCACTCACGGCTGTCCCGTACGCATTTACGGCAGGCGGTGTTCAGTCGACAGATCAGACAGCAAATTCGACGAACTCCACAGGCGTCACACTACGTACGGGCAACACAGGCGGTACTACCTCCAACACGGGTGCTCTTACGATAGCGACGGGTGATGCTACGTCGGGCACGGCAGGCAACATCTCGATCGACGTCGGAACTTCCTCGACCGGTAACGGTTCGATCTTGATGGGTACGGCATCTCGTGCTCAAACTCTTTCACTCGGCAATACAAATAGCGGCACAACTATCTCACTGCAAGCTGGCACGAGTGGTATCACCGCCCAAGCGGGTTCGGCGGCGTACGCATTTCAGGTCCGGGATGGTTCGAACAATGAAGTACTGAGAGTGGATACGACAAGTAACGTTGTCGTCTTAGGTAAGGTCAACTCAGTAGCAGGAAATCTCGTCTTTGCTGATGGCACGTCGAGTAATTTTGCAGTTTTGCAGACACCGACATTATCCGGGACATATGTACTACAGCTTCCTGTGAATGTTGGCTCGACGGGCGATTGTCTCAAGCTTGGTACGGTTTCAGGATCTACGGGTCCATTGACCTTTGGGGCGTGTGGCGGTGGTGGCGTCTGGCAGACTACGGGCAATGTTGCAAACCTCGCTAGCTCTACAGATAACGTTACTGTCGGTTCGGCTACAAATCTGGCTAAACTAGGAGTCGACGGCGATACTGATGAGATACAGCTACTTGTTCAAGGAAATGGTACGCAAACGAATAATTTGGCGGTGTTTGAGCAGAGCGACGGGACTGATGTTTTGTCAGTATCCAACAGTGGTGTCACGACCCTAGCAGGTAATCTTGTTGTCAGTAAAACGGCTACCGATTTTAGTTCAGCAGTCAAACTGAATGACGGCACACTTACGTTACAACCTTCGGGTAGTGTTTCAAATCAAGTGTACGGTTCGAGTAATGTTGTCCAAACTGCAGGCGGTAACTCACAGAATTTCACCGGCTTCATACAAGGGCTATACAATAAAGCGCTTATCCAAGGAACAGGTAAGTCTGACTGGACCTTTGGTGCGTATAATCTGGCTCAATATACAAGTACGACTGCAAATGCTGGTGCTGTATTGCAGGGTATCTACGCTGAAGCGCAGTATACTGGCGGCAGTACCTTTGGCTCTGTCATAGGCCTCAAAGGCTATGCTCAGACAGGTACAGGTACGATCAGCTCCATTACTGGTATTCAGGGAGAATCAGAAGCGTTTGGTGCGAATGTGACTGATCAACGTTCGCTTTACGCATTTGCTAAAAACAACGGTGCTGGCACTATCAGCAACCTCTACGGAGCTCAGTTTACGCTACAGAACCTCGTGAACAATGGCGTGATCACTAATGCATACGGAAACTATGTCATCTTGCAGAATGGTGGTGGCGCTAGTAGTCAGATCCAGAATGGTTATGGGCTGTATGTCGCAACGGCGACTAATTCTGGTGGCGGAACCTTCGCCAGCAACTACGGGCTGTATATTCAAGACCAATCAGGGGTGGGTAGTACGAATAGCTACAATATCTACTCAGCAGGCGCGACCGCCAAGAACTATTTTGCAGGTACC
>CAZWNK010000038.1:0-6258 GCA_964635445.1 uncultured Candidatus Saccharibacteria bacterium
CGAAAGGAAATAATATGCAAAAAATCAAACATTTTCTCAAACACAAACTACTGATAGTAAACGAACTACTCTCCATGACGGTCTTGGTGCCCGCCACGGTGTATGCTGCCGACGCTCCCTCTTCAACGAAGAATGCTGTGTGTGAAGGTGTTGGTATTGCGACAGGTTCAGGTAACTGTGATGACGGGGGCGTCACCGTCATGTCGGTTGTCCGAAACATAGTCCAGTTCTTTATTATTCTGATAGGTGCCATCGCTGTGATCATGATAATTGTCGGAGGCTTCAAGTACATTACATCAGGTGGTGATAGTAACAAGACATCGAGCGCCAAGAACACGCTCCTCTATGCTGCTATTGGTATTGTTGTGGTGTTGTTCGCTCAGGGTCTAGTCAGCTTTGTTTTGAAACAAGCGACCGAAGATACGCCAGTCAATAACACGCCTCCTGCTGCACAACCGTAAGTAGAAAAGAGCTTGTCGCTACTAGGTAACTGTGGTATAAAGATTCCAGAGTAAAATTAAATCAAAGGACCATTCAAACAATGAATCGATTCAAACAAATCATAGCATCCGTGTTCGCCGTCTTTGCTATGACTGCTCCAATGGTAGCCGTGCCAGCCGTTGCGCATGCCGAAGACATCATCAAAGGCAATTTGTGTCAGGGTGTTAATTTTGACACCAACACGACATGTACTGAGAATGCAAAAGCTGATCCTAAAGCATTGCTCAAAAAAGTAGTCCAGTGGCTTATCATCATCATCGGGTCTATCTCTGTGATTATGATCATCTACGGCGGCTTCAAGTACATCACGTCTGGTGGTGACAGCAACAATGTCACAGCAGCCAAGAATACGATCATGTATGCCCTCATCGGACTCGTTATCGTACTCTTTGCGCAAGGTATCGTGAGCTTTGTACTCAAAGAAGTGCAAATATAGTTACCAACTGAATTCGTTCGCAACAACCCACCGAAAGGTGGGTTTTTCATATACGGCCATAACAGCGACATAGATAAAGCCCCGGATGTCCGGGGCTTTATACTGCATCCAGAGCTCTGATGTCTCTAGAGTATCTGGATCTTCTTGACTGTGTCTTGCTTGAGCTTGGTGAAGCTAATGGTGAGGACGCCATCTTTGAGGACGGCCTCGATCTCATCTTCTTTGACAGGGACTGGTAACGCAATACTTCGCGAAAACTCACCCCAATAACATTCTTGGACAAAGTAGTTCTCTGCCTCGGCCTCATCGCCAGATGATAGGGTTCCGCGAATCGTCAGTGTGTTGTCTGCGATACTAACATCGAGGTCGTCTTTGTTGACGCCTGCGGTGCGAGCTTTGACTACCAAGCGCTCCTTGGTCTCAAACACATCGACAGCGAGCTGGCCTGGTACCATCGCTTCATCTTCATCGAACATATCTGATGTATCGTCAGCGACTGGAACGGCCAGGCCGCCATCACCGGTATCGCCATCATCAAGAAATGCTGCAGTCAATTCATCTTCCATCAACAAATCATCATCGTCATGCTTACGAGCCATATGGTCGGTCCTCCACTTACCTCTTGCTACAGTGCTACTAGTATACCTGATACCTTTGAAGATTTTGTGTGTTTATCATAGTATAGCCATAAGAAGACAATATTCGCAAGAAAACGGAGTGTTGTAATCGAAACATGAACCCGTTGGAACGACTTATCAGCGTATTGGCACCACATCGTTGTATAAATTGCGGCCTGGAAGGCGGTCTTTTGTGTGACGACTGCCTTCATGATGCTCCTATCCCCAAAGTACCTTCATGCTACCGATGTAACGCTCAGTCTGATGATTTTCTCACGTGCAAGACATGTCGCCGTGTGACACCTCTCAAACATGTCTGGATTGTCTCTCGCTATGAGAAAACCATCAAAAACCTCATCTGGCAGATGAAATTTGAGCGTGCCACGCAGGCAGCGTTGCCGCTCGCTCGAGTTCTCGATACGGCTTTGCCCTACTTCCCGCCCGATACGTTGATCGTTCCGATCCCTACGGCCACGTCGCGAGTCAGACAACGAGGGTATGATCAGAGTAAATTAATCGCTCGTGAACTGGCTCATCTACGAAAAAGACTCTACTGTCCCCTGCTCCAACGTCTTGGCCAAGACCAGCAACTGGGCAAGAGCCGTACAGAACGATTGAGGAATTTGCAATCCATGTTTCGTGTAGCGCGTCCTCGTCTCGTTCGTGGTGCACACGTTGTACTTATCGATGATGTCACGACGACGGGCGCAACCATAGAAGCCGCAGCGAGAATATTACGAGTGGCAGGTGCAAAAACTATAGATGCGGCAGTTGTGGCAAAAAATAGATTGTAAATCTTGAGACCGATTGACTCGGGAGGTCCTTATGGTTATCATTGTGAGGAAAACAAGTAGAGGGTAGTTATGCAAAAATTAATAGCTGATTTACAAAAACGTGAGATGGACCGCTTAGACTTTTTGCGGTTCGTAGGAGTGGCGCTCTTATTGCTTACGGGCATAAGTCGCATTATGAAGTCACTTCATACTCTTTCCGGTAGCACTCAAAAAGGTTACGGCTCGAGTCCGTACGGTCAGTAGCGTGCAGTATAACTTGGAGAATAATCTCTGATGGCACGACTTCCACAAGTTGGTGGTGATGATGGGAATTGGGGTGAAATCCTCAACGAATTCTTGGAAGTCGCTCACAATACCGACGGATCACTAAAAGACGTTGTCCATGATAGTGGCGACGAAACTATTACCGGCACAAAGACTTTTTCCAGCTCCCCTGTCGTCCCAACACCAAGCAGCGGTACGGATGCCGTCAACAAGACGTATGTGGATACCGCTGCTGCAGCAGCGGGTACACCCGATGCCGACGCTACAACCAAGGGTAAGATCCAGTTAACGGGGGATCTTGGGGGTACCGCGACTTCCCCTACTGTACCGGGACTCGCGTCTAAAGCGGATTCAAGTACTTTATCTGCGCATACAAGCGCGACAACTTCGGTTCATGGGATAACCGACACATCTGCGCTCGCGCTAACGGCCAATGTCGTAACCAAGGCACTCTATGATGCCAATACTATTCTCGCCGCTACCGCCGATAACACTCCTGCTGCCCTGACGATCGCCGAACAAACCATAGTCGGTAGGGTTACCGCAGGTGACATTGCTGCCTTGACTGCATCGCAAGTTAAGTCCCTCCTCGCTATCTCTAGCAGTGACGTCTCGGGTCTAGGGAATGCGGCAACTAAGAACACCGGCACGGGGGCCGGAACGGTAGCTGCTGGCGATGACTCTCGGTTTTCTGACTCACGAACACCGACTGGCAGTGCCGGGGGCGATCTATCGGGGAGTTATCCAAGTCCAACGATTGCTGGTCTAGCGCTGTCCAAACTGGCTAGTCAAGCCAATAATACCCTTGTCGGTAATGTTAGCGGAAGCTCAGCTTCGCCAACAGCCCTCACTGCTACAGACGTGTTGACGTTGCTTGGTCTGACAAACAAACAGACCGTCACCATCCTCGTGACTGATCCGAATGGCTCAACGCTCACGACGGGTGATGGCGCCGCCTTTTTCCGAATACCCTCAACGCTGAATGGCATGAATCTAGTGGCTGTCGCAGCACACGTCACGACTGTTTCTTCTTCAGGAACTCCGACAATTCAGATAGCAAACGTCACCGACTCCGTCGATATGCTCTCAACACGGATTACTATAAATGCTAACGAGAAGGATAGCTCGACAGCCTCTGCTGCAGTGATAGATGCTGCCCATGATGACGTGGCAACTGCGGATGAGTTGAGGATTGATGTCGACGTGGCAGGCACCGGGACAAAGGGATTAATCGTCGAGATGCAGTTCCAGCTACCCTAATGATAGTGGATATGTCGACATGAGTCTTATAGTCATCAACAACTACCTCAGCTGGAGGCCACAGAAGTCAAATTTGCTGGCTTGGTATGATGCTTCTGATGCCGCATCTATCGCCTCTAGCAGCGGTGCCGTCTCGCAGTGGAGTGATAAAAGCGGTAACGGTCGGCACCTCACTCAGGGAACGGGTGCCAATCGACCATCGACAGGAGTCGCGACCCAGAATGGGCTCAACGCCATACGTTTCACAGGCGCGGGTCCGCAAAACCTATCGACCGGCACTATTTCGTCGTTTGGTCCGATTAAAACCATATATATAGTCGTAAAAACTGTCGGACAGATTCCGTCTACAAGTACGTATCACTACGGTGCTCGTTCGAACCAGGTTGAGTATATGTCGGCTGGCGGTGAGACGGCCTCGGGAGCACAGTCGGGCGTGTATGGGTATGATGGCACGATTCGTGCCCTCACCGGTTGGATGAAAGATGCGACAATGTGTTGGGTAACACGATACGATGGTAATGTTGCAAGTAGTTCTACGACTCGTCGTGGCGGTGTTAATCTCAGTTCTGCATTTACAGGCTCGACAGCGGCTAATACGGCTATCACGAGTTTCTCGCTGGGCGCGACAAGTTCAAACAACTGCATGTCAATGGACGTCTGTGAAATACTTGCCTACTCTGTCAAGCATACTGATGCAGAGGTTGCGGCAACTGAATCATATCTCAATGCCAAATGGGCATATGCTCAGTCGACAGGAATATTTGCTGGCATGGTCCAGCCTGATAACTGGTTTGATTTCTCGCAAACTGGACTTATCACTGAAAGCGGCGGCTTGGTCTCAGCAGTGACCAACCTGGGGCGCTCGGGTGTTGCCGCGCAATCAGCAAGTACTAATCGCCCTACCACCAACAGCCATACTATCAATGGTCGCAATGTCCTCGTATTTGATGGCAGCGACGACTATTTGGCAATCAATGACACCATGGAGGTTCGCGGCAACTGTGTGCTCTCGGTATTTAAGACAAATGGCTTCACAACGAATGCGAGTATTTATGCTCCAAGTGGCAATGGTGGGTTCCTGTGGCGCATCGACCAAACGACCGGCAAAGGAGACATAATAAAAAGTAACATCATCGGTGTTGGCGGTGCGACCAATGCCTATACAGATGCTACGGCAGTGGTTTCGGGGGCATCGTTCCAAAACAACAATGCGTGGTGGCACCGGAAGGCCAAGGCCAGCAATGGTGGTGGTACAAGCACGACATTTATTGGCAGCACGAATACGCTTCAGATTGGCAGGGACCGAGCGACGGCCGACTGTTTCAAAGGCGATATCGGTGAAATAGCTGGCTGGAAAGGCTGGATGAACGAGACGGAATTTGCTGCGTACGAGACTGCCATGGCTACGCCCTGGGGTCTATAGATCGTCTGATCTTACCTCGGTTTTATTACCCTTCTCTTCTTGGAGTTGATCATGAAGACGAGAAGTATAGAGATGTTATAGAGTACGATCGCAGGCAGCGCTACGAGAAATTGTGTTAGCGGATCATAGGTAAACGGAAGTAAAAGGGCGATAATTGCACTCCCCGCGATCACGAACTTCTCGTACTTGAGTAATTTTTTGATACTCAGTGGTTTTACGCGATTGATAAACAGCATAAGCACGGGCATCTGGAACATAATCATAAAGGTGATGATGGTATTGATGACAAAGTTCAGGTAGTCATTTGCCGAGATGAGTGATGTAACTCCGGCTGAATCGAAACCTTTAAAGAAGTGTAGTGAAATTGGCACAATCGCAAAAAAAGCAAATGCCGCTCCGGCTATTGCGAGAAAGAACGAGAAGAGTGTGACTAGTCTTACGTCTTTTTGCCGAAAATGATTCGCAAATGCCGGCTGAACGAATGCAGCGAGATTATAGATAAGCACTGGAAGCGCGAGACTGGTTCCGATCATGAAGCAAATTTTCATGATGAAATTAAACCCACCTGCTGGCGAGGTGTAATAGAGCGGCCCGTGCAGAGGTGCTTTGAGTACTTTCACTAAAGGTGTGTGAAAATAGTATCCTATCCCACCTCCGACAAGTAGCATCAGACTTGACCACAACATACGACGTCTGAGTTCGGTGATATGATCATGGAGCGTTTGGCTGTGCGTGCTTCCGCTCACTCTGATATCCTAAACCTTCTATTGTTTCTTTTTGGATGTGTCTGCTTTTTGAGCGGGCTCATCATCTTCACCCGAGAAGCCTTTACGTATTTCGCGACCAGCCTGGCCGATCCCTTTCGCAATTTCTGGTAACTTCTTGGCTCCAAAAAGCAAAAGGAGTATGAGTAATACGATAATTAATTCTTCAGTTTTACCAAACATTAGCATTTCCTTTCCA
>CAZWNK010000039.1:0-6058 GCA_964635445.1 uncultured Candidatus Saccharibacteria bacterium
GCCAAAGGTGAAGTTTTGCTGTTCGATGGTTTCCTGAAAGTCTACGGTGGTGGCAAAGACGACGTCATTTTGCCAGATGTGTCGCAAGGTCAAGTCTTACCGTTACAAAGCATGACGGGCACAGAGGTCTTCTCCAAACCGCCAGCACGCTATTCAGAAGCGAGCCTCGTCAAAGCTTTGGAAGAGATGGGTATCGGACGACCGAGCACCTATGCGCCGACCATCAGTACGATCCAGGACCGCGGTTATATCGAGAAGCGAGAGCTCGAAGGTATCAAACGCATGGTTCGCATCCTCGAGACCAAAGACAATGCTGTCAATTTGCGCGAAGAGGAAGTCACCACCGGCGCCGATCGTGGGAAATTACTACCAACACACCTGGCTGAGATGGTGACTGATTTCCTCGTCGCGCATTTCTCTGATGTCGTCGATTATGATTTCACTGCCAAAGCCGAAGCACAATTCGATGATATCGCCGATGGCAAGCAATCTTGGCAGGACATGCTCAAAGATTTCTACAAACTGTTCCATCCGTTAGTCGAGAAGTCCGAATCTGTCAGCCGCAGCGAAGCGTCACAGATGCGAGAGCTCGGACAAGATCCCAAGACCAAGCGAACCGTCTACGCTCGCTATGGCCGATATGGTCCGATGCTGCAAATCGGTGTTGCCGAAGATGAAGAGAAGCCAGTATTTGCCCCACTCCCAGAAGGCACGACTCTCGATACCGTCACCCTCGAGCAGGGACTGAAGATGTTCGACCTGCCTCGAGTAGTAGGGAAGACAGAGGATGGACAAGACATCGAAGCCAACATCGGTCGTTTCGGACCATATGTCAAAGTTGGCAAATTGTTTGTGTCAATCAAACCACTCGATCCACTGAGCATTTCGCTCGAAGAAGCTCAAAGACTCATAAAAGAGAAGCAGGAAAGGGAAGCGAACCGCATCATCCAAGAATTTGAAGGTACCAAGATCCAGGTGTTGAACGGCCAATACGGCCCCTACATCACCGACGGCAAGAAAAACGCCAAGATACCCAAGGACACAGATCCAAAATCCCTGACACTTGAGCAGTGCAAAAAGATGCTTGAAGAAGCGCCGGCCAAGAAGTTTCGAAGGTTTAAGAAGAAGTAATCTTATTTGTCCGTAACGCCGGACAGACTCAGTCATACTTTTGATGTCAAAAGTGTGCAAAACCACCGGGGTTCGTGTCGTTCATCTTTATGATATCGTTGTCATAAAACACAATGCTCGGGACAATCGCTTACGCTAAGATCCCTCTCTATTATTGTGTTTCTGA
Organism: uncultured Candidatus Saccharibacteria bacterium; assembly: GCA_964635445.1. Classification (GTDB taxonomy): domain Bacteria; phylum Patescibacteriota; class Saccharimonadia; order Saccharimonadales; family CAZDBS01; genus CAZDBS01. Next base: position 1,298 of record CAZWNK010000039.1, read on the forward strand.
CACTCGCTCATCAGGACTCCGCCAAGACCCCGGACCCCGAGAGCCGGGAGTGCCCAGACCCAGGGAAGTGAACATAGGTAGAGATATTGCTTTTTTCTTGTTTTTATGCTATTGTTATATTAACTCGAAAGGGTATTCCTGGCCGGTGCTGGGTGGCTTGATCTTCACAGATCGAGTAACAGAGGTCCGGCTCTACACCGTGACAACCTTAACAAGGAGTGTGGACAGGTGTCCCGCAGCATTCAAATTGTAGATGGCGACTCGAAGATCCCGTTGCTCCCTCAACTTTCAGATATTGGGAGAATACCAACCCTGAGTCGACCCACCTTCGGGCTCTGGCTCGAGAATCTCGATCCAAACCCGCCGTTCCCTGGGCTGAAGAACAACTCAGTAGAAATCAGGGTTGTGATCAATGGCTGCATCGCTGAAAGCGGTGATGGCCTGCATTGGCTGATCACGGGATACGTGCTAACCAGGAGCTTGAGGAGCATTTCGTGGCTGGAGCGACTCTTCAACGAAGTTGACATGCACAACGGCAGCTTCGTCGCTATGTACGAGACGCATCACCGCAAGGGCATGCTTCGGCCTGGCGGCATAAAAGTCGAGTTCTAGCACGATTAGCCCAGGAGGCGGTGTGGTGTCGCTTGCGACGCCTTGATACACCTGATGCGCACTGCATCGCCTCCCGCCCGCCGTCACCACCACTCCTTGTTATCTCTCACTTTATGAATGTGTATTCATACTGATGAGTCCTAAAGAGGACGAAATGCGATATTTAAAGATAGGTCAATCTGTATCTCGAGCAGTATACTTAGCGTATGTCAACAGAATCGTCGAAGCACATCAGTCAGTATCCTAGTACTTTCTATAGGGTCTCACTCAAAGCCGTAATACGAGACATGAATGGAAAAGTACTCGTTAACAAAGAACAGAGTGCGGATACCTGGAATTTACCGGGTGGAGGTTGGGATCACGGCGAAAGTGAACATGAGGCACTTGCTAGAGAGCTTTACGAAGAAATCGGATTAACTGATGACTTTAAAGCGACGCCTATGAAAACGGCTGTTTTCTGGTTGGAATCAAAACAAGCATGGTTGTTGTGGATTGTGTACGACGTCAAGACAGTTGATCACAAATACACAGTTGGCGCCCACAGTTCAGAGATTGCCTTTATCGATCCTAAATCACTCAAGGATGCAACAAGTTTTGAAGAAAAATGGATATACGAGAACTTGTAGTCGAAGAAGCAGTGATTACTGCCACAGCGTAAGTACACAATACAACCTCTTGCATCAATAAAAGCCATTACAAACCCACTCATAGGGTGTCTGACGGTGTATATCTTCCTGGGTCTGGGTACTTGGACCGAACCTGAGGAGATGTTGTGGCTATCAGGCGTATGTCTTGCTCGTACTCGTCCCCTGAAGGAATGAAGGGGACTTACGAGTTAGCCTGATAGTGACAACAGAACCATCAAGTGAGATACACGATACCCAGCAGTTTTGCCTCCTTTTGATGACAAAAGGAGGAAGGCGTCCGCCTTGGCGGACAAGAACCTTGACTTATCCACAAGCACAATGATCTTGGTGCCTAAATATTTCTCGACACGTCCAAAAAGTGCTACAATAACTTTATCAGAACAAGGTATTGACGTTTAGATAAACGTGTTTTATAATATGTCTACCTTATTCGCGCATACCAATCGGAGCATTTAACAGACTTCGACACATTAACAGAGGAGAAACAGGCATGGCAGAAGAGGCTACAATGACACAAACGACGGTCGATCTTTGGCAAGCAACCAAGGATATTTTGTCGACGATCGATCGCGAACGTGAACGTGAGATTGTAGCCCGCCGTTTCGGCCTCTATGACCGCAAGGAGACTCTTGAGCAAATCGGGGAACTCCTCGGTATCACTCGTGAACGCGTGCGTCAGCTGGAGAAAGCCATCATGGCTCGTCTCAAAGCTCAAGCTGAAGACACACTTCCACATGTCCAGGAAATTGAAACTGCTCTCATCACCGAACTTGAGAAAATGGGCGGCGTCGCACGCATCAGCGACCTGTCTGCGAAGTTCCACAAAGACAACACTAAGAAAGACCAGGCACACATCGCATTTCTCGCTGAATTATCACCGAACCTCACTGTTGTCGAAGAAAACGACCATTTCTTCCATTCGGTCGGCATAGCCGCTCGCCATACCGAGAAACAAATCCGTGATCTCGCCAACAAAATCGTCGAGACAGTCAAAGAGCACGGTCAACCAGCAGACGCCAAGACCATACACGAGAAACTCAACAGCACAGATCAGGACGTCACATCTGTCGAAGCACTCGCTAGCACATCTAAGCACCTGGCCACGCTCCGTGGATTCTGGGGTCTTATCAAATGGCCAACCGTCAACCCGAAAAATATCCGAGACAAAATCTACGTCGTCCTCCAGGACAACAAAAAACCAATGCACTTCAATGAAATCGCCGAGGCTATCAAAAAGAGTGATTTCAAACGCAAGAATGTCACGACCCAGGCTATTCACAATGAACTTATCAAAGACGGCCGCTTCGTCCTCATCGGACGCGGTATCTACGCACTGAAAGAGTGGGGATACAACAAAGGTACGGTCGCAGACATCATCAGTGACGTATTGAAAAAAGCCAAAGAACCTCTCCATCGTGATGAAATCGTCAAACGAGTTCTCAAAAGCCGACAGGTCAAAGAGACAACTATCCTTCTCAACCTCCAAGGCAAACCGCAATTCAAACGCGTTGCCAAAGCGACATATACTCTAGCCGAATAGGCTAGAGTAGAATCTAGAAGCCAGATTTCAGAATCCGCAATGAAAAATTCTGACTTCTGGAATCCGACTTCCGACTTCTTTTTCTCATTCGAGCACAAGGAGTTTGCTATCTAGAGCTGATTGCGAGAAAATAGAGAGAACATGACACCTTTATTTGGTAGTATTCTTGGGAGTATTTTTGGCCTATGGTGGGTGTGGATTCCGATCGTGAGTATTTTTGGCTATCTGACCTACCGCAATACCCGTGCCGCCAGAGCGATGAGTCAGCATAGCGGCGAGACCGTCGTCCTCGTTCTCGAGATCCCGCGCACCAACGACAAAAAAGAACTAGCCGCCGAGCAGATGTTCGCGGCACTACATGGTATCCTGCGCCCCAAAAGCGAGCTTCGTAGCTCTGGCGTGATGCAGGAGCATATCAGTTTTGAGATCGCTTCTATCGGCCAACAGATACGATTTTATGTTTGGCTGCCCAAATATCTACAAAACTTCGTCGAAGGCCAGATATATGCCCAATATCCCTCAGTCCAGATTTACCCGCTGAAAGAGGATTACGCTGTTCGAGAGCTACAATATCCGATCATCCATACCGCAGAGCTCACGACCACCGACAATGAAGTCCTCCCGATCAAAACTTTCACGAGCTTTGAAGTCGACCCACTCGCTGGTATTACAGCCACACTCGCCAAACTCGAGAAGGAAAGGGAAGAGATGTGGATCCAGGTCCTCTGTCGTCCGATCGATGACAGCTGGCACCAGCGTGGCGCCAAAGTTGTCGCCAAGATCAAAAACGGGGGAGGGGGCCTGATCACGAAAGGTAGTATGATCTCGTATCTTGGACAAGTCGTCGGGGCATTATTCAAACCACCGGAAGGAAAGGCAGGCTCTGGACCAGAGATCAGTGATCGCGATCGAGCACGCATCACTGCCATAACAGAGAAGTCGACCAAACTTGGCTACCAGGTCAAAATCCGTATCGCATACCTAGGGACAGATCAGTATACCGCCAAGCTCCGTATGCAAGCCATCGTTGGTACATTCAAACAGTTCAACACGACCAATCTCAATGGTTTCGCGGTCGCCAAAGCATCATTTGACAGAGAGAAAATTCTCGAATACCGCCAGCGGCACTTCATCGAGCACGGTACCATCCTCAATATCGAAGAGTTGGCGAGCCTCTACCACTTGCCACACACCACAGTGGAAACTCCTAACATCGTCTGGGCGACAAGCAAGACAGCAGAACCACCTTCGACGCTCCCATCAGCGAGCAATAGCAAAGAGGGAGAGGTGAGTTATTTTGGTGTCACAAACTTCCGCGGCATGAACACACAGTTCGGCATCAGGCGAGCCGACAGAGGACGTCATATGTATATCCTGGGCCAAACTGGTGTCGGTAAGTCAGGACTTCTCAAGCTCCTGACACTTTCTGACGTCTTCCACAATGAAGGTTTCGGTCTTATCGATCCTCACGGTGACTACGCCCAGGACATGCTGAAATACGTGCCAGCACATCGGATCCAGGACGTGGTGTATTTCAACCCGTCTGATACAGAATTCCCGATAGGCTTCAATCCACTTGAAGTGACTGATCCAGCCCTCAAAAGCCATATATCCTCTGAGCTCGTCGGTGTCCTCAAGCGCATGTTTGATTCGTGGGGTCCACGACTCGAATACATCCTGCGCTATACATTGCTAGCACTGCTCGACTATCCCAACTCTACGATGCTCGATATCACCCGTATGCTGACCGAGAACGACTTCCGCAAGAAAGTCGTCGACATGATCGAAGATCCCGTCGTCAAAAACTTCTGGACTACAGAGTTTGCCAGCTGGAACGAGAAATTCGCAACAGAAGCGGTCGCACCAGTAATCAACAAAGTCGGCGCTTTCACAGCCAACCCCATGATTCGTAATATCATCGGTCAGCCCAAAGGCACCTTCAATATCCGACGCATCATGGAT
>CAZWNK010000040.1:0-6022 GCA_964635445.1 uncultured Candidatus Saccharibacteria bacterium
GTGTACGTTCCCGTTCGAAGAGGATCTCCGGACGATGACTGAAATAATCCACTGCGTCTCGAGTCAGTGCGACTGGCCCCTGGTATTTTTGCATGAATGTTTCGAGTAGAATGGCAGTTTCACTGTTGCGGCCAAAGTCACCAGCCATGGCGACACCATCTGTACTACTTGAGAAAGCCAGAAGTTCATTCAAGCCTTTCTGTGCGAAGCTACCACTGACTGTACTCGGCAGATATTCGCAGGTAGGCAGTAGTGTGTGTACAAGCTTGCGAACTGCATCGGGGAGCACGGCACGAACGCTACCGATACCGGCGCTCAGTGCATATTGGTAGGCTTCAGCGGGCGCACTGAAACCATGACTGTTACCGCCAACTACCAGTAATTTGCCGGCATGGAGTGCATTTTCTGGCTTGGACCAGAGGATGTTTTCGTAAAGCGGTTCAGCTGCCTGCTTAAGCCAGTTTGTAGTGACCACGATTTGGCTCCAATTCGTAGATGACGTTTTTGCGCTCGACGACGACTTCCCAGCCTTCGCGCTTCGCAGCGGCAAACAGATCTTTATCAGGATTGAAAGCGATTGGGCGCTCGACCAGACTCAGCATGCCGACATCTCCCCTGCTATCGCCGACCGCGATACTGCCTTTGAGTGACAGGTCATGCTCGTCGATTAGTTGTTGAAGTAACTTGTCCTTGCCAGTGTATGCCGCAACAAATTCTCCTGTATAGACGCCTTCGTCTTGAACAAGCTTTGTGGCGTGGACGATGTCAAAGCCGTGACGATCGGTAAATGGCTGGACAAGTTCCATAGGGCTGCCTGAAATGGCGATAAGGGTATATTGGCCGGATGCTCGCAAGCTTCTGATGAGATCCCGAGTATAGACGTAGGTGTATTCTGATTGCTCTCGTACGACATTCTCGGCGATGAGATGCAGTGCTTTGGTGCTCAGGCCTTTGATATGGAGATTGAAACTCTGCACGATAGCTTCGATATATGCATCGTAGGCATTGGCATCCTTGCGAGCTCGCCAATGTTCAAGCTTCTCAGCGAATATGTCACGGGCTTTTTCTGGAAAGACGCCTTTGCGGATAAGTTCATACATCGCCTCGAGTACCAAACTCGAACGAAATACCGTGCCGTCGATATCGAACACCGCAAACTTCTTCATGAAAGTAAGTGTACACCTAGATTAGGGCTATGTAACGATTTGGGTTCATCCAGAGGTCGTCATGCCTTCCTGGTACGATTATGACTTTCCAGTCCTTTTGTTTGATAACTTCTTGAAGTTGATCGATGCTCGTGAGTTTATCTTCATCATTTTTGATAAGTAGTACCTTCTTCTGTTTGTGTGATTCTGGTAGATAGTTGAGGTTGTTCAATCTTTTAAGATTTACGTGTGCACTGGGTCGTATGAAGAAGTACACACTATTCCAAAAACCCTTGCGCAGCCAATACATGAACTGACCGTCTCCTACCGAACGTACGCCATTTGTTATAACTTTGTGCAGTGTAAGGAGTGGAAGATGTTTCCTGGGGCCATAAGGTAGTCCCGTTAAAAGTATGTTCGAAACTTTTGATTCTTTGGGTATCAGATAGCAACCGAGACTGTGTGCGATGATGACATCAGCTTCACGTGCGTTTTTGATCAGTTCGTGGCCGTTGGCTTCAAGCTCACGCTTCAGATCTCTTGCAAGATGAGGTCCTTCGCACCAGCCATAGACGATCGACACTTTCATACGTCGAGATCGATACTCACAGGACAATGATCTGAGCCCATCACTTTGTCGTGGATGCTTGCGGCTTTGACTTTTTCTTTCAGACTACTGGATACGAGAAAGTAGTCGATGCGCCAACCGACGTTTCGTGCACGAGCGTTGGCCCAGTGGGTCCACCAGGTGTAGTGACCGTTTCCTTGTTTGAACATGCGGAGCGTATCGATGAAGCCGGCATCGAGGAAGTTTTGGAACCCTTTGCGCTCCTCATCTGTGAAGCCTTTTTTGCCAATATTTGGTTTCGGGTTGGCGAGATCATCTTCAGTGTGTGCGACGTTCAGATCGCCACAGAACACCACGGGTTTTGTCTGCTCAAGTCGCTTCATGTATTCGAGAAATGCTGGATCCCATCCTTTGTCGCGTAGCCCTAGTCGTGAGAGATCATCTTTGGCATTGGGTGTATATACGGTGGCGAGGTAAAATTTGTCGTACTCGGCAACGATCACTCTACCCTCGCCGTGTGCGTCTCGGTCTTTGTCATCGACGAGGTTGTATTTGTCGACGAGATCCTGAGGTAAGTCATACTCGATCTTGATCGGTTTGATTTTCGTGAAGATTGCGGTGCCTGAATACCCGGCTTTACTGGCCGAATTCCAGTACTCCTCATACTCGGGAAGATCGACTTCTGCTTGGCTGCGCTCGGCTTTGGTTTCTTGGAGGCAAACAATGTCCGGTTTTTCCTCGGCCATGAATTTTTGGAAATCCCCTTTACGCAGGACAGCCCTGATGCCATTTACGTTCCATGAATAAATCTTCATCCACGTCTCCTTTTCAGTTCCAACAAGTTTGATCGTTCCATATCACGCTGCTTGATTGTTTGGCGCTTGTCGTAGCGTTTCTTGCCTTGTCCGATTGAGAATTCGAGTTTGATATATCGACCTTTGATGAGGAGTGCTGTGGGGATGAGGCTACTGCCTTGTTGTTTGGCTTTGGTCAACTCCTCGAGTTCTCGCCTCGTGACGAGGAGTTTACGAGGTCGAGTAACTTCATTATCAGGAATAGGGACGCCACGTGTTCCCTGAATCGTAGCGTTGGTGAGCCACAGCTCGCCGTCTTTGAACGTTACAAAGGCGCCGCGAAGATGGCCGTGGCCAAGTCGGAGTGACTTCGTCTCGGCGCCAGTCAGAACCAAGCCTGCCTTGAACCTATCGCCGAGCGCATATTCATGTCGTGCTCTGCGATTGGCGATAAGACCAGTCGGCTGCTTCTTCTTTTTTGCCATAGTAGAAGTATACAAGAAGTTAGCCAAACACTATCCGTTGCACCGAGGATTAACGATTAAGTTCGGCTTTCACTGCGTCCCAGACTGACGGGTCATGGAGGACGGTTTTGCGGTAATACCACCACTCACCACCCCACAGGTCGATAGTCTTGATACCGGTGCCGCGGATATATTTCATGCGATCTTTGAAACGACCTGCATTCATAGACTTGTCTTGTTCGTCTATCGACATCTCTTTGATGCCGGTTGGTCCCCACGGCTCGGCTTGGAGTTCATGCACGATAACTGGTCGGTGCTTGGTGGTCTCCAGGAACCAGGCGCGAAAACCGTAGTACCAGGCTGGGATCGGATACTCGATATACATATTGAAGCCCCAGCGGTCCAAAAAGACTTTTTTATAGATCGAGAAGCCGTATTTATCTGGCGTTGGTTTCTGAACTGGTGAACCGAGGAAATTATTGCTCAATGTGACGATGATTTGATGTTTCGGATCGAGTTGTCGGACAAGATTGAACTCATCTACCAGTCGTGAACGACGATAATCTTTGCACTCGGCGCTGAAGATTTTTAGGAAATACTCATTCTCGAGTTGGTAACTCTCCAGTGACGGATTATCTTTGTAACGCTCGACCGTCATGCGCAAAAATCGCGTCAAAGCTAAATCAAACTCCGGACTACCCTGCTCTCCTACCCACTTAGGGATATGACACTCCGGCCAGCGTGGCTGACGAGCACCAATCGCCAGGCTGACTTTAATCCCCCGCTTGGCGGCTTCATTCATCTGCCAGTCGAGATCTTCCCAGTGGAAATCACTTTGTTTTGGTTCGATGTCGTCCCAGTAGCTCATCAGTCGCACCCGTTTGACGTGCAGATCATTGAGTAACGCGAGATAGTTGTTTTTCCAATCATCCCCCACCAGCCATTTGGCCTGCCCTGTCGAGAAACTGACGCCATAATCCATCGACTTGTGGCGATTTGAGATGATGTAGTACTCACCCAAGACGAACATGATCAACATCGGTATGACGACAATGCCGATGAAACCGTATACGGTTCGTCGAAACCAACGTTTGGACCACAACTTGGAGACATTGAGAAGGACACGTTGTTTGTACGTAAGCTTTTTACTAGACATTATATGTACCAGTATACTGGATTGATGCTTAAGCGCAGCGTTTCCGTAGTGATACCAGTTTATAACGAAGAGCGATACCTCGATCGCTGTCTCACGGCCTTGCAAAAACAAACGCTGAAACCTGATGAGATCATCATCGTGGACAATAACTCAACCGATACAAGTAGCGAGATAGCGAAACGATATGGAGCTACTGTGATTACTGAAATGACGCAAGGTATCATGCCTGCCCGCTCGAGAGGATATGATGCTGCCAAAAGCGATATCATTGCTCGCATCGATGCAGACACGATTGTCGAACCCGATTGGTTAGAGCGGATGGCGGCGGCGTTTGACAATGATTCAGTGGTGGCAGTGAGTGGTGCAACTAACTTCTACGAAACACGCCTGCCCGCCCTCGCCCATTGGCTATTCAAAGTGTTTTATTTTGAGTGGAATCGAACAATCTGTGGAGTATCGCCGCTTTTCGGCAGTGACATGGCGTTCCTGCGATCGGCATGGTCACCGATTCGTGCGCAGCAACATATCCATATCAATATATGGGAAGATTTAGACTTCTCACTGTCGATCAACGGCGATAAACGACAGCTCAACGAGCCCAAATGCGCTGTGTCGATGCGCAGTGCTAATGATTCACTGTGGGGCGTGATCCGTTACATGTGGCGTTGGCCAATGACCTACTACTACCGTCGCCATTGGCGTGGTTTTATAAGTAGTCTCATCGGACTCAGCTGCTTAGCAATCTTCGCCCCTATAGTCCTGGTTACTTCCCGGCGTCGTTAGTTCGTAGATGATTACTTTCGGTTGTGATTTCACATCCACCCCATAAGCCTCGATTCGATTCCCTCGCCTGGTTTTCGTAAGTTTTGAATTCTTCCATCTTGGTAAACGGAAAGCCGACTACTGCGAAGCCGTAGCCTTGTTTGACGATCTCAGCGTTGACGAGGGTGCCGTCGGGTAGATATATGTATCGTAGCAAACGATCATACCGATCGCGATTGGTTCCCTGCGGATCGCTCTCCAACCGGACATTGTTGGTCCCGATCAACATCTTGGTAAATGCGGCAGCTTTTTCTCCAAAACATTGCACAGGAGTGTTTGGTTTGTGCGTCTCTGGTGTATCGACACCGATGAAACGGATTGTCTCGCTCTTGCCATTCATATCAACATCGATCGTGTCGCCGTCGACAAATTTCGTCACATGATAAAGTCCAGGTTGGTTCTGAGCGACAGTTCCGAGTACTGATGATGGATCGGCATGACGTGTTGCTTGTAAAACAAATACTACGATCAAACTCACGATCGATATGATGAGCTTGATTTTCTTCTTGCTTAACCTTCTCGCCATGCATCCCAGTATACCCGCCCATACTTACAAATCACTCGAAACTGGATTCATTCCAGCTTTGAGTCTCTTTGTGGGAGGAGAACAGTGAGCGGTAGCGAACGATAAGAGGAGGAGTCACCTCCTCTTATGAGCCCACGCAGTGTGTGCTCTAGTAATCTATGCCCTTATTGGCCAAATATTTATCGTCAAAATGATGTTTGATCTTGGTCATATTGGTCGCGATATCCACGAGTGGGAGGAGCTTCTCGGGGAAATTGCGTCCCGTGAGACACAGGCTCGTGCCTGGTTTGCGTGCCTGGATGAGTTCTTGGACTTGCTCCTCGCTGACGAGGCCGTGATGAAGCGCATTGTTGATCTCATCACAGATGACCAGATCGAATGTGCCGCTAGAGACGCAATCCATAGCGAAATCGTATGTCTTCTGGGCCATATCTTTGTGTTCTTTTTCTTCGACACCTTTCGCACTGAGCGGGCCTGCGTCAAAAAAGCCCAGGCCACCTTTGTAGAAGACAAGCTTCTCGCCGAATATTGGAGCTATCTCTTTGAT
>CAZWNK010000041.1:0-5837 GCA_964635445.1 uncultured Candidatus Saccharibacteria bacterium
GATAACCCCTAAAACGCACCCAAAATTTCGTGGACTTTTTTTCGTCACCCTCTGAAAGATGGATGATGTGATGAGCCGTTCCTATCTGAAGGGTATGGTCGATTTTCTTCAAAATTTTGTAGCTTTCTTTGTAAGCCTGAATGAGATTGAGATAGACTTTGACACTCGTCCAGAAACTTTTCACTTGTGGCGGATTCTCACCCGCATAATACCCAAACCATGTATACATATTTGGCTCATTCATGACGATGACATATTTCATATCATGCCCGAGCTTCTCGCCAACTTTTTGAATATGCTGCGTGAAATATTTGAGATTGGAGCGTTTGGCAAAGCCACCTTTCTCCGCAAACCACACCGGCAGTGTCTGATGCCACAGTGTCACGATCGGTGTGATACCTTGCGCTGCCAGCTCTTTGAGATATGTATGATAATGCTGGAAAGCTTCCTCGTTCCACTTCCCTTCTTCAGGTTCCAGCCGCGACCATTCGATTCCCGTACGGAAGGCATCGAGATTGAGTTGTTTGAGTATGCGGAAATCTTCTTTGTATCGCCGAAAATGATCAACAGCGATGTCTGAGACATAGTTAGATGGATCTGTTGCCGAGTTTTTGATAGACGTCCAGTTCTCGAGACTTCCCCACCGTTCTTCAGCCTTGCTTGCAAGCTCTGTCGCATGCGCGAGCTCCCAAACAGTCCAGTCGTTGTGGTTGCCGCCTTCAACTTGATAGGCGCTGACACCAGCTCCCCAGAGGAAGTCGGCCGGAAAAGCACTTATTCGCTTACTCACACTCTCTGCCATGACATACTATTGTAACAAAGGCTCCTCCACGAAAAGTGAGAATTTAGACTCAGTACCTAGTTTGCATCTTAATCAGTTCGTGTTATAACTGCACATAACATATGTCATATAGGCATGAATACCCTAGCGAGATACCTGTTGGTATTGAAGATGTACCGGTTGAAAAAGTAGACTTTAAGCCACCATATGAACGGCGGTTTGACCCTGATGGTGCCGAGCAGCTCGTATTTTTTACAAATTCAGAATCAAAAATTGCGATGCTTGGGCAATTCCTAGATCCCCATGGCACAAATATCCAAGATGCTGTAGACAATTTGAACAGCAGTTTACAGAATACGGGCGTTTTACCCTTTACTCACGGAGAAGTTAGACAGTTTGTAAAGTTGGCCGAGCGTCGTAGGACAGGCTTTTTCAGAAGGCTTGATGATGGATATCATGCTACTTACAAACTTTCTCCTGATGGTCTCGTTGCTGCCGCCATGGGTGGAAATCTGGTAGCTTACGGCGCTGATTACAATAAATCATTGAGAAAATTACTGTCTAACAGCGAGGGTAAGGGCGAAGATGGTGTTGCCTCAACGCTCATAAGACTGGGTATCATTTCTTCAGTGCTAGAAGCTAAAAGAACTCAGCATATATCGCCGACACGAGCTGAATTATCACAAAGAGCAGAGACCTGGTGTCTGCCAAAAGTCACAAAAGCACACTTAGATGCTCTAGAGGGTTTAGGGTTTTTTAGGACAAATGCCGATAATAGAATATTCTTTGAACCTGGAGGTGAGACCCAGCTAAGAGAACTTCTAAAGATTATAAAAGGCGGGATCAATGTTGATCCTACATATTTCTATGAAGGGATAGAAAACCTACAAGAATTTCTTAAATCTAGAACCTTTCCGTACATGATTCAAAGATCAAGGACCACCCGTCTTCGTACACAACCTTTTGATCATGCTGCTTTCGCTAACGAAGTTGATCTAGTGATTAAGAAACTTGGTGGCAGTGGGGTCGCTACGACAGCTATCGCTGCAACACTTGGACTTAAATTATCCACATTCTGGTGGAGAATCTCAGCTCTCGAGTCAAACGGCGGTCTAGCAATAAGTACATCGAGAACAAAGGTTAATCGCGATTTTCTATGGAGTTCTCAAGAAACATTCAAAGACGAAACGGCTCCGGTTCGCCCAGATACGTCGCCTTCGGATGTGTGATGTGAAGTTTGATCATCACGAGGTTCGTACCAAAAAGTTCACGCACTGAATACTGGGGGATTAGTTTGCTGTAGATACTGAAATATCGGCTCGTCCCTACCCCGACAGCATCGATACCAAGTTGGCGACAGGTGTAGACCACTCGTGGGATATGATAGCCCTGACTGACAATGAGCGCGTCTTTGATCCCATAAACACGTTTTGCTCGATAGCAAGTGTCATAGGTATTGAGTCCATACGGATCCATGACGATATCTTTTTCAGGCACTCCGAGAGCAACCGCATACTCTTTCATCGCTGACGGTTCATCGTGATGCAGAGAGCTATTATCTCCGCTCATGAGGAGCTTCTTTACCTTCCCTGCTTTGTAGAGATCCACACCAGTTTCGATACGGGCTTTGAGAATTGGTAACGGTTCACCCGATGGTTTCACCCCCGCTCCGAGGATGATAGCTACCGAGCGATTCGGAAATGCCTCCCCTTCTGCAAAGACGAAGTTGCGTACTGCAAAAATCACATACACCGGCAAGACTAGGAAGAGGACGAGAAATAGGACGACAAGTCCGATTAGATTTCGGACAATATGCCGCGGTTTTTTATCGTCCTTACGTTTTTTCACCTGTCTATTGTAACGTAAAATCAATAAACCCAAGTGCTCTGACGGACTATCGTAATAGGCGTTCTTATTTGAGACTTGGCAATTTTACTTTGAAGAAATACAGCAATGCGAAAACCACAATCAGCCAAAACAATAATGCTGTTGCGTATAAAACAGGAGCAGCTATCCCAAACTTTTTACTATTGCGTGAACCGCTTGGTCCAGGTACCAAAGCATTACTAAACTGAGAATCGGCAAGATCAGCCTGAAGTTCTTTCAGAATAGATTCGTTCAACTCATGCCTGACTTTTGCGCGCTTCGCATCCCTTCCAAAACTAAATAAAGTGTAACTGCCGTTAAAGGCCTTAACGCTTGGTAATTCTTTATACTCTATCTCAACATTGTTTTCGTCTCTTGGTATAAATCCGACAGAAAAAATATGCAAATTACTATCGGCTGATGTTACGCATACTTTGTTTGGATAGGTGAGCTCAATTTTAGCGACCTCAGACTTATCAATAGAAAAACGAACTGGTGTGGCCTTCCCTATAAAGTTCTTTGAAACACCACTAAACGACACTTTGTCATCAGTGAACTCAAGCTCGCCTACGCAAGGATTATCATTTGATAAAAATCTTTGCTTTCCATACTGAGCTTTAAGTGTCTTTTTCATAATTAAGTAATAGCCAAGACTTAGATTAGATTAATGCGCTAGTGGAAATACTTTCGGTTTTTAGTCCAAAGTACCAGGAGTAGACCCCCGACTAACATATATGACAGTAGGCTTGTCACTGGATTACTCTTATCTAAGGCTCTTTCTAAATCAGACCGGCTGAGAAATGTATTCAGATTACTAACCAACCCGAGAGCTATCAATATAGTGTAGCTTGCCAGTGCCCACAATTTACCGGAGCGAATGTTATTAACAATTACAAATAGACCGACGACCATTAAAAGTAAAACTACAGCAGCTGTTTTGATACCTAAACTTCCAAGCCCCGGTACAGCATTTAACTTGTTTGTCGTGTTTGTTGATACCGCAAACAGAACTATTGAATAAAATATGCCGAGAATTAACGCAATGAGACCTAACGCATATAAAACTTGAGCAGCAACCGGCGGCTTTTCCTTAGCTCTAGCTTGGACACCAGTGTCAGATACTTGATTGGTTTGATTTTGCGGGTTATTGTTTGTTTTATTTTGCTGCGACTGAGCTCCGGTGACTGGTTCCATTTTATTACCCTCTAAGGATCTTAATTAACATCTGACTGCATGATACATCATCCATAATGCTTGGCCAATGAATGCGCTCTATCATCCTTACGTTTTTTCACTTCAATATTGTAACGTAAAACATGATACTAGCTGACACGAGATTACATGCCTAGATCTATGAGATCATCGAACAATTCACCACAATCGCCGGCAGTGAAATTATTAACACAATCTCTATATACGCCACTTAGAACCGCAACCCCTCCCAGCGCCTCAGCCGCCTGTAATATTGTGATACCCCTTTCAGGTATAGGCGGTTTGATCGGTCTCGCTGTATATACACAGCTGTGACGATCTACACGGCCCTGGTTGGTCTCAAGAATAATTGATTGACGCACTTCTGACGTGTGCTTTTTTGGGGGCTGTACGATCGAACGCCGTGACAAGATGAATTACGAGGCTTTCATGATCACCATTTATATCAGTATTGATAACCTTAGCCCTTCTCACGAAGGGTGGCCACACTATGAAATCAAAGTCAATGTAGAGCCGACGTACTGTTACAATGGTCTGGTTTTCAGTATATTCTGAGCGCGCTTCAGGTAGACTTGCCAAATCAAGCGCAGCAGCCTTGACCAGCTCATAATCATCTATGGTTGGTGGGCTTAGCTCCTGAGATCGATCCACGTAAGCCATACTCTACTCGATCTTCGACACTATGCTTTCCGCATTGATACGCTCTTGCTCTGTTGTATCTCGATTACGAACCGTCACGGTGTTATCTTCGAGCGTTTGGAAATCAATCGTCACGCAGTATGGTGTACCGATTTCATCCTGGCGGCGGTAGCGCTTCCCGATGTTGCCATTATCATCCCACATGACAGCGCCAAGTTCTTTTTTCAACATCGAGTATACTTCCCGAGCTTTGTCGACAAGTTCAGGTTTGTTTTTGAGAAGTGGTGATACGGCGACTTTAATGGGAGCCAGGTGTGCAGGAAGTTTGAGATATGAACGTTTCTCGCCGTTGATCTCATCTTCGGTGTAAGCACTTGTCAGGACAGCCATGATGGCACGCTCGACACCGAAACTCGGCTCGATGACGTGCGGGACGAAGGCTTTTGAGCCATCTTTTGTACGATATTCCATATTCTTCTTGGTCGCATTCTGGATATTGCTGAGATCGAAATCTGTGCGATACGCCAGACCGAGAAGCTCTTTGCGACCATGTGGGAAATCAAATTCAAAATCAATCGTGCGCTTACTGTAGTGGGCTCGATCTTCATCAGGCACTTCAAGCTCGTGGAGTTTGTCTTCTGGCAACCCGAGCGCTTTACACCATTCATGTACGAGACCAACCCACATCTCGAATGCTTCTTCCCATTTCTCGGGATCGATGAAATACTCAATCTCCATTTGCTCAAATTCCCGTGAGCGAAAGACAAAATCACGCGGGCTGATTTCGTTCCGAAACGCCTTCCCTATCTGCGCAATACCAAACGGCAAATCAGGATAAAACGTATCGACGACGTTTTTGAAATTCGTGAATATACCCTGAGCAGTTTCAGGTCGCAAGTAACTGATAGAGTTTTCGTCTTCGACAGGTCCAACGTTTGTCTTGAACATCATATTGAACTGCCTGGCTTCACCGAACGTTCCCTCCTTGCCACAGGCCGGACATTTGCTGGTATCGATTTGATCTTCACGGAAGCGAGCATTGCAGTTACTACACTCGACGAGAGGATCGGTAAATGTATCAACATGTCCACTGGCTTTCCAGACTTTTTGATTCATGAGGATGGCCGCGTCGACACCGTACATATCTTCTCGATCCTCGACGAACATCTTCCACCAGAGATTCTCGATGTTTCGTTTCAACGCTACGCCCAAGGGCCCGTAATCCCACGTCCCAGCCAAGCCACCATAAACTTCAGAGCCCTGGAATATAAATCCGCGGCGCTTCGCCAAACTCGCTAAATCTTCGAGTGTTACATCTGACATAATGCTTGGTATTATA
>CAZWNK010000042.1:0-5733 GCA_964635445.1 uncultured Candidatus Saccharibacteria bacterium
CATTGTATCCTTCTACAGTACTTGTCGAAGAGCAATAACTAATCGTCGTATTTGATGCCACACCGATCAGGCTGCCCGTTGTGCTATTTGTGCCATGGTTGATGACATGTCCACCATACATATGCATATTGGTGATCATGGCGTCACTTGTGTTGCCGAAAAGGCCGGTCAAGCCAGTGTCGTTATGTTCGATGAAGAGATCGTTGATGGCATAGCCTTGTCCGTCGTACGACCCCGCAAAGTCTACTATGGGCGAAAAGCCAGCTCCAGTGTTCCAGTCGACACTATCGCTACAGTCAATATTACCTGTCTGGATGTAGTAGGCGGACAAATCATTCTGGATATCTTGCAATTGCTCGCAACTGGCAACTTTGTACGGATTTTCGGATGTTCCTAGGCCTGTACCTGCGTAGGCTTGGGTGAGCATCGGCTGAGCGCATAATAGCATGATAACAACACTCGTTAAAAATCTCCGAATGAAGGTGAGCCGATTCATACACATCCTCTTACGATGCATATATGATAACAAACAATCCTTGTGCTTACGAGTGGCGACTTGTTGGCGTGTGACTACAACAATGTACTCCAGTAATACCAAAAGTGATGCATGATGACTGCGAAAATGATCGCATACCACACGAGCAGGATGTCGCCGTGATGGCGTTGCAAAAAATCTGTGAAGTCTTTGTGTCTCGCCGCGACACGTATGTGACCCTCGCGCAGATTGTATAGAGTCGAATACAGAAATATCGGTATAGTCACGGCCCACACTACCATACAAAATGGACACAAGGCATTGATACGGAAGATAGCCTGATACTGGAGCCAGGTGATGAAACCAGCTCCGAATATCGTACCCAACTGTAAACCTATCCAAAACCATCGTTTGAATCTTGCGCCGGCAAGCATGGCGGCGCCAATCGTAGCGACGACACTAAAGCTAACCAAGCCAATGATGGTGTTCGGGAAGCCGAAAGCCGATGCCTGTGGCGTACCGATAACTGAGCCACAAGCGATGATAGGGTTGAGGTCACACGCCAACTCAGCGGTGGGGTTTTTGAGTAACTGCATTTTTTCGATAGTGAGGATGGCTGAACAAAAAACTCCAATGGCACCACCAATAAGGAGTATGTAAGGCAGTACCTTGGGAAGTGTGAGTCTAGACTTGGTCATTTACTGACTATGATAGCAAAACACCAAACAGGACTCGAACCCAAATAACATAGGTGGGGTAATTCTGAAAACAAAAGAGACTGGTTCGCTGTCCAGCGAATGGAACCAATCTCTATCTGAAACTCTAATTTGGTAGCGGGTCCGTCAGGCGGTCGCTTTGCTCCCTATATTCGCTCCTTCCAGTACTCGGAGTAAACTCCTGCATCCTTCAGTCGTTACACGAACCTCATTACGGTTCAAATCCGCCACCCGAAGATGACTAAGAAAAATACCCGTCACAAGGACGGGCACTTTTCTTGGTAGCGGGGGCCGGACTCGAACCGGCGACCTTGTGGTTATGAGCCACACGAGCTGCCACTGCTCTACCCCGCGTCGTTGAGTGAGCCTTGATATCCTAACAGATCAGATAACCGAGATCAAGGATAGATGGGGTCTATTTATCTGACAAATATTTGAGCCCGACACTCACGCCGAATGACGAGAGGACGATGAAGCCGAGCGTGAAGAGAGTTTTGAAGACAAATTCAGGTGGATTACCATCCATGGGCATAGTGAGGATGAGTGTAACTCCCATGATCCCAAAGAGAATAGATGCTGAGATGAATACTTTGGTTGCGATCTTCTGGGCGTCTTTCATGCATCCAGTATAACATCCTACAAATTGAACCTATTCGCTATAAGTCCTAACCGGGTGTGTATGTCGCCTTGCCGCGCGGCGTTCATGGGCCTGATGCAGTACATCAAGCATGTGAGAAGAATTAAAATACACCGATACTTCTGGTTGGGCGACAGGACTGTCTTTAGCAGTAACCTCATCTGCTTGAGTATCTGTTGTGACTTGAGTTTCGTCAGTTGTTTCAGATGAGCCAAAAGCTTCTGCACCACACATGTTTATTTCTCCTTATGCTTCCATCATGCGCTTAATTGATGCAAAATCAAGAGCTTTTTTGTTGCCCAGAATACTACTTAAGCATATGATGGGTTTATTAAGGAATGTATATGAAAAAGATTAATTCACGTGGCTTTTCGTCGCTAGAGATTATTTTAATAGTGGTGCTTGTCGCGCTGATAGTAGGGACCGGCTACTTTGTCTACAACTCTCAAAAGAAGTCTAATTCTAGTTATACCAATACAATTCAGTCACAGCCTGAGTTAAAAAAGCCAGACGAAGTCGCTCTGAAAACAGCATCATTTGATGTATCATTCCCCTCTAAGCTAAGTTTTTCCTATCCCGAAAATTGGTCGGTTTCAGAAGATCACACCGGCCCGTTGCCTATACAGCCATCTGAAACCACAGTTCAGAACTATACAGTCGTATCTCCCAGCAAGAACTATACAGTAAAATACTCCGTTGGTTTCGGAGGGGGCTTGGGGGGGTCGTGTATACCTGAAGAGCAGGGAACAATCGGTACGCTTACGTATACAAACCTTTCGAAATTCTCGGGGGCCAGTTTTGTAGAGGAGACTTATCAAGGGTCTAATCAAAAATACACAATCCTTCGTGCTGCGCTTATGCGAAAAGACAGTGCCGCTGAAGCAAAAGCAGGTGACTCGCTCTGTAAACTTGCTTTCGCGCAAGTAATCCCACTTTCTGACAATGCAGCTATGTCGCTGATCGATTCGTATATTGATAGTCCACGTTTTGATAAGCTCAACATGACTCTTGAAGATATCAAAAGTGTTATGAATACCTCAGAGTATAAGCAGGCTACAAACATCTTGTTGTCTACTGTCTTACAAAAATAAGCTTGTTCAAGCGAGTTTCTGGCAGGCGATTTTGATCGCTTCTGAGTAGCTGGGAAAAACATGAATAGTATTGGCGATGTCAGCGGCAGTCAGGCCGACGCTGACAGCAAGGGCGAGCTCATGGATAACTTCACTGGCATTGGGGGCGACGACAGTGCCGCCGAGAATTTGACCCGAACGATTGGCGATAACTTTTACAAAGCCATAATTTTCATCAGTAATATGTGATTTGCCGACGGTGGCTATAGAAGCCGTCGCGACATGGAGCTTGATACCAGCTTCTCGGGCTTCTGTCTCAGTGTGCCCGACGATGGCTATTTCAGGATGAGTGAAGATGACGCGCGGTATAGCGTGATAGTGCATCAATACTTTTCGCTTGTGTAAGAGGTTGTGAGCCGCTACTTTTGCTTGTTGAATAGCAGCGTCGTAACACGGGGAATCGTTGGTGACGTCGCCGATGGCATATATATGTGCAGAGGATGTCTGCATGGTCTCGTCGACTTTGATGCCTCGTGTGTTGTATTTGACGCTTGCTGCTTCGAGGTTGAGGTCGACATTGGGCGTATACGCGGTGGAAACCAAGATTTCATCAGCGCTGATCTCATGTTGTGAGCCATTCCGAAGATAGGTGATGACTTTGCGGCCACGAAACTTATCCACGCTCAGTGCCGTGCTTCCGACGAGGACTTCTATGCCTTTCGTTTTGAAATTATTCTCAACGAAATCGCTCACTGCCTTGTCTTCTTGGACGATAAGTCGCGTATCAGCGGTGATAATAGTCACTTGGGAGCCAAGTGTGGCGAAATAATCAGCAAATTCGATAGCGGTGGCATCGCTACCTATAATCGTCAGGAGCTTGGGCGGGGAATTGAGATTGATAGCATCTTTGTAGGTGAGAAAACCTATCTCTTCGAGGTCGTCGACATCGGGTATGACTGGGCTACTACCTGTAGCGATGATGAAATCGCGAGCCTTGTATTTCAGATCTCCGACTCGGATCGCATGATGACCAGTGAAGACAGCTTTGCCCTTGATGATTTGGATCCCATCATCCTGATACGTACTTTTGCCCGGAGTGACAGACATGACTACTTCATCTTTGCGGCCTCGGAATGAGGGGTAGCTGTATGTGATAGATGGTGTACGGACGCCGAACGGCATATTGCCTCGTGCTTCACGGTAGCGTCGAGCCGACTCGAGAAGAGACGCGCGCGGAACGACACTGTAGTGGACGCTATCGCCTCCCAGTTGGTCTTGTTCGACGATAGCGACGCTCTTACCGGCGCCTGCGAGGATATGTGCTGCAATGCCACCAGATGCACCGCTGCCAATCACGATGACGTCGAAAGATGTTTTATGAGGCGATGACATAGGTTTAGTTTAGTATGTTTTTATTTTATGAAGCTGTCTGAATTTTAGCACAACCACTATGCAAAACAAGCTTCCCAGATAACAGAGGATAAATGACACTACAAGACAATTATCATTGACAAAATAACAAGCTTATGCTAATATGTAATCACTGTCATGACATACAAAAACATAACAGTACAAAAAGAAAGGGTAGAAACAATGAAAAAATCAACTTGGAACGAATACGAATTTCTCGCTACAACAAACGAGGAACTCCTAGAACTCGACGCAATCTTGCGCGGGTAACATCGAAAGATGAATCAATAAAAGATCTCGCTTCGGCGGGATCTTTTAGTTTGTTTGTACTACAATCATGTCTATGAACAAGATATCGGACAGAACTGATAATTCACAACTTCCGACGCTCGCCGAGACGCATCGCATCAAAGAAGTAGAAGCGGTCAGAGATGTGGATCCCGAGAACCGAGAACGGCATTTTGTTGACTTCAAGCCCATCGTTGCATTGTCCGACGCGTGTGATCAACCTTCGGAATTGTTTGGCATGTCCATAGAAGGACGCACCGTTACTGATGAAGATGTTGCTGGAGTGCATACTTGGCTTGAAGGAATGATCAAGAGATTGAGCGAACCAAGTGCTCACGCCACACTTCGCCCTCATATGGACGGCGTTTATGACTACTTGGCAGAGGAAGATCGACCTAAACCCGTAGATATTACGATAGTGTTCGGCGGTAAATCTGATGCCCGCCCAATCAAAGCTGCAGAATTGTATCAAGAGGGGCTTACAAAAATGTTGCTGTGTTGTGGTCGGGGACCAGAGTACAGTGGCGATATACAAAAAACCGAAGCAGAAACTTACGCAGAAGTACTAAGGGAAAAGGGTGTGCCCGAAGACGCAATAATCATAGAGCCCAACTCACTTACAATTCCAGACAATGTGAGGTCATCTCTGAATTTGCTGGATCATGAGGGTGTTGCATATAAGAGTTTGGCATTGGTAACTTCGCCTTTTTGTCAGCGTCGCACATGGGCTTGTGTAAAAAAATATGTTCCTCCTGAGACTGTCATCACTCGGATTAATAGTCAGGCAACAGATATATATTCCCGGGATCATTGGTCTGAGTCAGAGCAAGGTATTCGGGTGATTCTTAATGAGTATGTAAAAATGGCAATTGCAATAACACATAACGACGCATAAGATCGTAAACTCCTTCATAACAGATCAGGAATATGGTATAGTTTTCGCGTCTAGTGTCTTCATGAAGACAAATTTGCGAGAGTTCGCTAGCCAGCGAATCGCAAATTTGAGAGGAGATGGCGACTAGAAAGTGAAAGAAAAGTAATTCATTGCTTTTCGGAAGCTGACCGTCGACTTTGACGAGGCAGGGTAGCTCAGTTGGTTAGAGCACAGGACTCATAAGCCTGGGGTCGCGAGTTCAA
>CAZWNK010000043.1:0-5690 GCA_964635445.1 uncultured Candidatus Saccharibacteria bacterium
ACATTTGACTATGAAGGAACGCCGGTAAAGTTTTATTTCCTCGAGAAACACGGCGAAAAGATCATAAAAGAGAAGGGGTGAGCCATGGGTTTGTTTATCAAAGATGAGGGCAACCGTTTCAAAAATGGTTATGTCACCAGCCAGTTCTACAGTGTTGGTCAACGCCCGCTAAAACTTGTCGTGGGCTTGGGCAATATCGGCAAGGAATACGAACGAACTCGTCACAACGTTGGCTTCATGATTGTTGATATGTATCGAGATAAACACGAGCTCGAAGCGTGGTCTGAGAAATCTAAGTTCAAAGCTTCTGCCAGCGAAGGCCTGATCGACAATACGCCGGTCATGCTTGTGAAACCACATACCATGATGAACTTAAGCGGCGAGGCCATCAAAGCACTCAAAACCTACTACAAAATCGAAAATGAAAACATCCTCGTCGTCTATGACGAACTCGACGTTCCGTTTGGTACGATTCGCACCCGTATCGGTGGAGGCAGTGCAGGACACAACGGCATCAAATCCCTCATTGACGCGATCGGTGATAGTTTCTGGCGTGTCCGTATCGGTGTACAGAACAAACAAGCAAGCGACATGGATTCGGCAGATTTCGTCCTCGGACGATTTAGCGCAGATGAAGAAAAGTCCCTCGGCCTCATGACCACCGAAGCCGGCTCACTCATCACTGAATTCTTAAACGATCAGATCAAAGAAGAGACACGGAAGTTTCTACTATAACTTTTCCGTATCGCCGGACAGACTCTGTTCATACTTTTGTCACCAAAAGTAAGCAAAAGTGCTGGGTATCGTGTAGTTCGCTTGATGAAGCTGATGTCAAAAACCAGCTTATCGGTAAGCACCATTCATTCCTTCAGGTGCAGGGTACCGACCAGACAGACGCTGCTTTTTCACATCATCTACTCAGGCTCACTCCAAGTACCCAGACCCAAAAGACAATTAACACAAAACCGGATTCATTCCGGGTTTTGTGTCTCCGTTGGGATGGAGAGCACCGAAGCGATAGCGAAGGGATGAGAGGAAGAGTCACTTCCTCTCATAAGTGAGTGAAACGAACGAAACTAAAAAATCGCCTTCTGGGCGATTACTTCTTTATTGGGGATGTGTTCAGTCATAGACAAGCGGGTGTGGCGAGCCGGAGGGCCCAGGCCTGGACGTTCCGAAGAACGAACTGACCTGGACCGACCAGCCGTCACCGCGGTGGGTCAGCTGCTTGCGCACCAGCCTCCAGCACTCACGCGGCCACATCTGAGAGAACCCGAAGGTTCGGTGAAGGTTGAACTGTGCGACGTCAGCCGAAGCTGAGGCCGCTGAAGGTACGCCGCATGTCCACGTCCCAGAGCCGCTTCGCTGCGTGCACGAAGGTCGAGAGGACCGAGCGTCGTCGCGTGAGCATGAAGACACCGAGAGCGGACAGGAAGACGGCAACGAGGATCGTCGGCTGGGCGGCGCGGTCGCGGATGGCCGTCATGATCGCCGAGATCGTCGAGTTGAACGAGGTGGCCTGCGCCGAGGCGATGGTCGCCGGTGACGACGGAGCACCACGGATGGCCGAGTGGTTGATCACGGTGTGCGTGTTCACGGCAGCCGCCGTTGCGTCACCGTTGTAGATGGGCGTCGTCGCCGAGAACATGGTCGCGACCAGGGCCGGTGCGGCGCGAGCGGCGGCGAGCAACGGCTGGGCGGCGTTGGTCTTGGTCGTGTCGTTGATGAGCCCTTGGATGCCGAGGCCGATGTCGCTGTTGATCGGTGCCGCGGTCTGGGCGATGAGAGCATCCTGCGTCCCCGGGGGGGCGCCGGCAACGATGCCGTGCTGTACGTGTGGCGTGCTGGTCAGCGTGTGCCAGGCGTAGGGGGCCGCTACCGCGATCCCGACTCCTGCGAACACGGCCACGAACGCCGTGATGAACTTTCGGATGACGTTTCTCCTTTGCTCGTCCGGTTGTCCGGGCGGGTAGTGGTTGGATACTGCGTCACTGCTTTTCGAGTACTGCTGCACTTTCTGAAGACATCAGACTTCATTCCTATTCTCCAGAACCTCACGTATTCGGTCCAAAACTGCGACCTACCGCAATGACACCAAAACTGCAGTGTTCTTACATGCCCTTGGTGAGGGCTCTATCGACTACGCTTAGTCAACGGAGTTCTCACCAAGAGCTAATTGCTTGTCTATGACTGTTAAGGTGATGCGAACGACTATATGGGCCCTGATATGGGCTCGAGATATATATGTATGTCCTTCGCTTGTTCGTGATTATATACTCAAAACCTTGCAATGCAAGAGCATTTTAAATCCTCGTTTATTGGTACTTGCGTAGGGGACGGTCCCCTACGCAAGTACCTATTTGCGGGGTTAAACCCTGCAAATACTTAAGTCACGCAAACAAAAAACCACCATTTGGTGGTTTGCTTCTATAAAACGTAGGGGGTGAGAAGACGGTCGTGAGTGGGGTTTTGTTGCAAAGGGGAGGAGGAGAGAAGGTGACGGCCCGTGGGCTGCCTGCGGTTGGTTGAGACGGGAGTCTCGTACGTTCCGCAGGACAGCCTCGGGGTGGGTCACGTCAGGGGCGCGGGTAGCGCCGCTCGAGCTGCTCTCGATACTCCACACCGGCTCGTGTCTGGAACGCTTGGTTCCAGAACTTGCCAGAGTATTTGACGCGTGTGCACGTCTTCTTGAAGTCCTCATCATGGAACTTGATCTTGGTCATGTGGTTGTCCATGCTTGCTTCCATGGCTTGGCGGCGCCGTTCGATCCTTTCCAGGACATGCCCGATGAAACCGAGCACGATCGAGAGGAACATGAGGATGCAGACGACCATGACGCCCGTCGAGGTGATGGGCTGGCCATCAGGCGCATATACCCACATCAGGAAGAGGGTGATGGCGATGGCGAGCGACATGATCGACGCGATGTTGAAGTTCTTGGACGACAGCATTGCTTATCTACTCCTTATTGGGGAAGTACTGCGGTGATTGGGGTTTTACAACTTCTTTTGAAGCATACTAGAGACGAATCTCATCTGTACTATGCTCCAAAAGAATTCACTCACGACTGTCAAAGGTCAGTTTCATCTATTGACGAAACTGTGCATATATTACCACATTTGTATATATTTTGCAATATGTATATGTTTTTCTGTCAAATGTGACTTCATGCTCCTCAGAACGACCGCTATTGAGATGATTCAACAACAAAAAGACCGGATTTATTCCGATCTTTTTTGTCTCAACTGGGAAGGAGAACAGCGATCCGCTATAGCCCTGGCGGAAGCGGAGAGCAATAGGAGGAGGATTTACCTCCTCCTATTGAGCGAGCAAAACCGTGTTTAGCGAGCGAAAACTAAAACAGGACTAGACCGGGGGTGGGCACCGTTCTAGTCCTGATTATCCCCTTTAACCCACCCGAGAGGGTAACGTCCGTCCGACTTCTCCATAATATGGAACAAGGGGGACATGGTTAAAGGGATTAGTATGCCCGCGAACGTTTACTGCCTTTTCAGACAGATGTGAAGTAAAAGTGGAGGGTAGTAACTTTGACTTCCGTTACTCGGGCAACCTAACAAATGTGAGTCGTTAAACGACTCTTGTTAGAATGGGGGTATAAGGTGCGTAAATCGTTTAAACAACGTTTACGATGCACACTCTAGCATACATGAGCATTTATGTCAACTACGGCTACATCATTTTGTATACGTAGCAATAAGAGTATTTTATAAGCATTAGCTCATTATAGGACTATCCACTTGCCAGCCCCAATATTCTTTATACGACCAGATATTTCGAGTATGGAGAGGGTTTGATTTAGTGCAGAGGAATCAAACTGACTTTGTACTTGGAGATCAACAGTATCTGAGACACCGTTACGTATGAGGTCGAGAAGTACGGCTTCATGTTTACTCCCAGCTGCTACATCACCTTTACGCAGATCAGTTGCTTCTAGGCCGAGAGCTATGAGTACATCCTGAGCGTTCGTCACAGGGGTCGCGCCCATTTTAATCAGATTGTTAGTGCCGGCACTGAGAAGGCTGGTGACATTACCAGGGAGCGCGAAGACGTGACGACCCTGTTCCATGGCAAATGTCGCGGTGATCAGCGAACCACTCCGTTCAGCCGCCTCAGTTATAAGGACGCCGTCACTCAGTCCTGATATGATCCGGTTCCGAGCCGCAAAGAACTGTGGTTGCGGTGCCATACCCTCAGGAAACTCGCTGACAATCGTGCCACCTTGTTTCAAAATGTTAATAGCCAGTGATCTATTCGTCCGCGGTGCTGTCTGATCCAATCCATTCGCCTGTACTGCGATCGTCCGACCCCCAACGTCGAGAGCTGTCTGATGCGCGATCGCATCGATACCAAGCGCTAAGCCACTAATGATCGTGACGCCTCTTGAGGCGAGGTCTGTCACAATCTGTTTCGTTACCTCGCGCCCATATGGGGTAGGGCGTCGACTTCCAACCACCCCGATAGCGGGGGATAGGTTATCGAGAGGTTCACCAAGTACATACAGTTGTTTCGGACAGTTATGTATCTCAGATAATAGAGCAGGGAAGGATGCATCCGACTTGACCAGAGTACGGATTTTCATGAGCTTAGGATAGCAGATATTGAAAATTCTTAATACTTGTGTTATAATATTTCCTATTATTACGCAAGTTAGCGTAATTGACCTTTGACAGAGAATGGTCGGAAGTCGGAGCTTTTGGATTGATCGTATCAATCCGTGGGTTCCGATTTCCGAAATAGAAAGGAAACTCATGCGCCTCGATGCGCGTCGACCACTGAAAGACAAGGTGAAGGTCGCACTTTACCTCGTTGGACTCACGGTCGTCACTGCGCTCAGCGCCGTGTTTGACCGGATCGCATCTCTCCTCCATCGAAAGGGGGAAAGAAATGAAGAGAAGTGATATCCTGCTCCGCGTTGGCCTCGCCGCGGCGGCTCTCGCAGTACTCCTGGCCCTCGCATACGCGAGCAGCCTCACGTCCCACTGAGAGGAGCTCACTTGCGCGCCTTCGTAGGTCGCGTATTAAAAAATGTCGGCCTGGCGCTCGCCATCGCGATGTGCGTGATCATCTTCACACCCATCGCGCTCATGTGCGCAGTTGCCTTCGGAGCGGTCCGGTTCGTCAGCATCGCTGTCGGCCTCGCCCTCAAACCCTTCACCAAGAAGGGTAATCAACCGTCCGCCGCTTCGAGCACCTGCTCGTAGCTTCCACCACTCGAAAGGTACTTCATGCACGGAACAACAACCCCGCCACGACGTAAGTCGACCTGGCAACAGACGACCATCTTCATCGCATGTCTGGTCGCAGTGACTCTCTGCGCGATTCTGGATAGCCTCTGGGCTCTCCCGGTCGTCATCGTGATCACGATCGGGCTCGCAGCCGTCGGCATGTCGAACAATGGACAAGGCTTCGACGCCTTCATCTGGAGTCCATGGACTTACAAGACGCTCGAAGGCGGGGATGAGATCGCTTCTCGCGATCGCTGAACCGCCCTTCGGGGTCCCTCCTTTCGCACCACCATTCTCTGTCATTCTTACCATGTTTCTGAAGAAATCACCGACGAGGTGGTTTTTTGTTTGGCTTGCAATTTCGATGCTAGCACGATAACCTAACCAAGCGTTTTATACTTCCGTGTATGATACATATATAGATATGACCAAAAACTTAGTTAT
>CAZWNK010000044.1:0-5628 GCA_964635445.1 uncultured Candidatus Saccharibacteria bacterium
ACGCTTTTACCGGCAGTCTTATCATTGCTTGGCGACAAGATCAATTGGCCACGACTCGCCAAACGTGCACGCTTGGACTCGGATCACGACCCCAAGGGCGGGTTTTGGGACAAAACTACCCGTTTAGTCATGAAATATCCAGTCGTTTTTTTGGTGGCAAGCGTCCTCGCACTCGGCAGTCTTGGTTCGTACTACTTCCAGCTCAACCGCGGTACATCCCAGAATGTCAGCCAACTCCCAGATGCTTTCGCATCCAAAAAAGCTTTCCAAACGCTTGAGAAAGACTTCAGTGGCGGACTCGCCGACCCGGCGCGCATCATCGTGACGGGCAATGTCCAGGATCAAGCCGTATCTGCTGCCGTACAAAAACTCCGCGATCATCTCGCGGCAACTTCGACGTTCGCACCGCAAACCACACTCACCACTAGCAAAGATGGACAAGCTATGGAGATCGATGCGTATTTCAAAGGCGATCCTCAGGCCAACGCATCCTTCAAAGCTATTCGTGATTTGCGCAACGATCCGGCCTTGAAAGCGATCAACGAGTTACCTGATGTCTCAGTCAAGATTGGTGGCAGTACTGCATTTTTCACCGACTTTTTGGATATCGCAAACCGCTATCAATGGATTGTCGTGGCATTTGTATTGACGCTGTCGTTCTTGCTTTTGACGGTCGTATTTCGATCAGTTGTATTACCACTCAAAGCCATCCTGATGAACTTGTTGTCAGTCGGTGCGGCATACGGCGCCTTGACGCTCGTTTTCCAAAAAGGAATAGGTATCGGGTTTTTCAACGATATTGGCTTCAAGTTTCAGCGAACTGATGCTATCGAAGCTTGGCTGCCGCTATTCCTCTTCTCGGTGCTCTTTGGTCTTTCGATGGATTACCATGTCTTCCTACTCAGTCGTATCCGTGAAGAGTTTGATAAAACACATGACAACACTGAAGCTGTCGCGTACGGTCTACGAACTACAGCAGGCATCATCACGGGTGCGGCACTCATCATGGTAGCCGTATTTACTGGCTTCGCTGCAGGAAGACTCGGCCCATTGCAGCAGATGGGGTTTGGTCTCGCTGTATCAGTGCTCATGGATGCCACGATCGTACGATCACTCCTCGTTCCCGCTTCGATGCGACTCCTCGGCAACGTAAACTGGTACCTTCCCAAATGGCTCCGTTGGCTCCCGAGTATCAATGTCGAAGGTCATGAACCAGCGCTCAAGACTGTAAAATAACATACCGCTCGCTTTATTATCCCTCGCTATGCTTATACATGCGAAGGAGTATGTATGCCAGAAGAGCAACAGACCAGTTCAAATGACAAAGTTCATATAGAGCTCGATATACCAGCCGAGAAAGCCCGACCGATTCTCGAACAACTTCCTAAAATCCAAAGTACCGAATCTCCACAGATCCCACCTCCAGAAACATCCCTCGACCCATCCTCCCCGCCTGCCGAACCGGCCAAGATTGCCGGATACAAAGTCAGCGACCTCATCGCTGCACCCGTTAAGCCACCCGCGCCCGCACTTACCGATAAAGAAAAAGAGATACTAGAAGGAGACCGATCACCAAAAGCCGTCGTCAATGATATCGTGAAAAAGAGCTTCAATCCTCCAGCCTGGAAAGACATGATAGTAGTCGGTATAGGTCTCGTGCTCTTGCTGCTGGGATTGTTTATCGTGTTTGCGCACTTCGCGCTTGCCATGGTGTTTTTTGCGATAGGCTTGATCGCGATCGTCGTCGGTGTATTTATGACGCTTTAGCGGTTTGCTCTGCCAGATAGAAAATGGCTCGAAAAACCCTAAGACCAAACTGCTATCGTTTTTTCACTCTGATCGAGACGCTGGGAGATGGATCACCAAACCACCCACTCGTCCCAGTGCGCATTTGCCACTGTGAAATATACGTACCTGTTTTGAGTGGCGCCTTGAGACTAAAGCTGAAGGTGACCGTCGCACCAGGAGCGACATCGTTGGGTAGGGGCACACGCACGATGCCCCAGACATTATTTGAAGCTTGTACGGGTATCCCCAATTCA
The DNA here is from genome assembly GCA_964635445.1 of uncultured Candidatus Saccharibacteria bacterium. Classification (GTDB taxonomy): domain Bacteria; phylum Patescibacteriota; class Saccharimonadia; order Saccharimonadales; family CAZDBS01; genus CAZDBS01. The sequence goes on from CAZWNK010000044.1 coordinate 2,043, forward strand.
TAACCGTCACTTGTTCGCCAGGTAGTAGTGCCCGAGTTTTTGAATGTTAGTTGTTCGGTCAGCGTGGATCCGATCCGCGTAGAATTGGGAGGCAATACACCACTCACGTACGTAGCTTGGTCGACTAGATTAGGGCCGGGAGTAGGAGTGGGAGCAGGAGTTGTAGTGGGTGGCGGAGGAGGAGTGGTGCTTGTGGTCGTGGTGGTCAGCTTGACAACTTTGACTGAAGAAACGAGATCATTGCCCACCGCATAATTACCGAGATTGGGAACGTCTGTTGTAAATACCGAACTTATCCCGGTAAACGATGGGTCCTGGTAAAGCGTCGCCTGATACGGACCGACAATTTTGAGGGATGATGCCGTATCTCCACCTATCGTGAGGTCGGTGTAGCTCGGTGCATCGGCAGTCAGCTTACTGCACGCTCCTTGGTAGTTGATATCCACAAATAGATACACACCCTCGGTACTCGTGTCGCACGTAACAACTGGCACTACATTGATGAGACCAGTCGTTCCGAGAGAGTTCACCGTATGTCGTACGCCCTTTGTGGCATCATTGATCGTCGTCGAAATAGCAGGGCATGTTTCGGTCGCTACTTTGATAAACTGCCCGTCTGGTTGCGAAACGCCGCTACTGACCGTGTTACTTACTGAAGTCGGTCGTATTGATCCGTTCATCATGAGATTGTCGACAGAAAAGGTTGATTTTAGGAATTTACTGCAATCGTATTGGGTCACCGCGCCACTTGCCGTAAGATTCCAGTTAGCATCCTCTCCGAAAAGAGACGACGAGGGTTTGATTTTACCCCACGATGCAGGAACTTTGATCTGCCCTACCAACTGGCTAGCGCCTGTTGATTTGTCGGTCACTGTTACGCCCCACCACGTACCCGTGCTATCTCGTCCGTTCGGTCCGAGTGCTAATTTCATATGATAGGTCTTGTTGGTCGAAAACTCATACGCGATCCTCGTTTGCCAACCCGTACCCTCGCCCGAGAAGGGCTGGGATTGGTCCGGACTTTGGCCGCCCAGGTTCTGTGTATTCCAGATGGAGTAGTTCAGCGTCTTGCCCTGGGTGGGTCGCAAGCGTGTTGGCTCAGAATAGTCTTGGAACCCGGTGTAGCCACCATCTCCATTTACGAAGCTGAAATTCATAGCGTAATAATGCGTGACAGTCCACGGCAAGTTCGGCCGTACAGGCAACGCTTCGGGAACGATATCCCACTCGAGGCTATCGTATCCAGTGGCTGTATCGGGGAATACCAGTCCGAATATGTTCCACCGGGACCCTTCGGTGTGCTTGTGGCGTGAGTGATAAGCAAAATAGCGGCACCTATAAGACCGCCGATCACTGCAAATGCCATGAGAAAACTGATTATTTTTCGCGGTGTCAGCAGAAAGTTGTTTGATTGATTGGTTTTGCCGACAATAACTTTTGGCTTGCTGGTCGATTTTTTGGAACTTTTTGATGCGGGCATCTGTAATCCTTGTTTGATACTACTCATGCTTCAGCATAGCACCATACTTTCGTGATGCAAGCGAGCCAACTCAATTCAATTCTTCTTCCCTAGGATGGCCATGGGGCGTTCTCGCCAGATATCGTCTTCGTGATACCGAAGCGTATAGATATGTAGGACAATCCACCCTTCTTTGAGAAGTTTATTCACTATTTTGCGCCCAGCTTTTTCCAGATTATGACCTGTCAACTCTGTGATGCCGAGTTGCCAGAGCATAATCTGCCCTGCGGTATGCAACTCCGCAGGGCTCTGATGGATGTCAGTCGTCGTCGCCGTTGTGGTCTTCACGCTCAAACCAAAAATTATCCCGCCACTGGCGATAATCTGCGCCAGCATCTTTCATGGTATCGGAGGTATCGTCTTTGGCCTTACGACCTGCTTCTTTGGCTTTTTGCTTTAGCTCATCAAACTTTTCTTTGGCCTTATCGTCCATATCATGTAGCTTCATAATCCCTCCTTGGTTTATGTTGCTCATCTAGCCTATCAACCCTGACTACACTATGAAGTCAAATACTTCACTCTACTGTCCTGTCGCTCGGCGACGAAGATTCTGTGCTTCACCTCGCGCCCGCGCGCGACCGGTTTGCATATCGCGTTGTACAGCGACTTTTTTGCCTTTGCTCGCGTTATAGACGTTTCGCAATATCTCGGAAGCAACATCACGCCCACCGATACCAAAGGCTAGCGCAAGCCCGAGGAAGACCGAACCCATCAGTGCAGCATAGGTGATCGTCACGATAGCGGGAGCTATTTTAAGCTGATCCAGAATCATAAACGATGCGATGCCCATCACGATCACAGGCGCAACAGTTGCGACAATCTTCCCCGTTGCAGTATCCCCCATCAATCGAGCAACCATTCCACTGATCGCCGCCGATATACCACCTGCCACTAAGAAGATGGCAATCGCAGCAATGATCCGGGGGACATATGAATAGATGCCGTTTACGATAGTGTTGAGGGCGGGGATGCCGAGGATTGATATGACGACCGACAAACCGAACAGAAATACGAGCCAGTAGGCAATTTTACTCAATAGACTCGAAGGATTGGGGATCGCTCGCTGAATCATCGCGCCACCCATATTGCTATTGTGTACGTACTCATCGAGATGCGCAGTTTGCAGTGCTCGCCTGATGATCCCAGCGATGATACGGGCGATCATATGAGCGATGATAAGCACGATGATCGCGGCAGCAAGGCGTGGCAACCAAGCCGAAACCGTATTTGATAGCGTTCGTAAGCCCGTACGAATAGGACTCTCAATAGTAGTTACTTCCATGTCGGCTCCTTATTTACTATGCGAAGCACTATAGAAGGAGGCGTTGCTACACGCTGTAAAAAACTTCACCTCAAGATTTGGGACTATTGAGAAATCTGATGCACTTTGCCTTTGGGAGCGTGAAGCGTTGCTTTGAGTTCACCGAGCAAGAGAACTGCGACCGCACTGAGCATGAAGAGATGACCGTACATATCAGTATCATGGAGCACAGCAGTAGTCAGTACGATGACACCTAGGATGACAAGTGCAACGATACGTGGTATCCGGTTGAGGATAAGAAGGATCCCTAGGAGCAATTCAACACTGCCTATGATCACGACAAATAGCCAGTCGCTGGCACCGAAACGCGAAAGAAAGTTCCATTTGTGAGCCATCAGAAAATACGTCGATAGGCCTGGGTGGAGCAACTTCTCTCCGAGCGACATCGTGACGAACACACCACCGAGCGTGAGCTCATAGACTCGATACGCTAGATAGTTCTTGTTGCCTTCGACTTTTTTGGGCGCATCAAACACATTGCTCAGACTGAGAGGACCGGTTCCTTTCACTACGAGATAGGTCGCAGCGCCTAGCAACTCTAGATACTCAAGTGCATTTGTCGCACTAGTACGTATACCCACCCACAGCAGAAGTGTTGCGATGGCTGGCGCTGCAAGTTTCTCGAAAATTCCGAGCACCCAACATAACCCGACGAAGATTTCCAAACCAAACATCCAACTATCGAGAGGCGTAACATTAGGGGTGATCACTTGATGCTTCCATGCAGCGATCAACAATCCACCACC
>CAZWNK010000045.1:0-5370 GCA_964635445.1 uncultured Candidatus Saccharibacteria bacterium
CGCTACGATATCGTACAGTTCGGATATGTGCGTGGCGGCACTGAGCTCGCCCGTGTTTTCCGTGATATGGCACCTCATAAATTCCTCGTTGTTGACTACAACCCTGACTCGATCGAACTGTTGGATCGACGGGGATACAAATATTTGTACGGCGATGCCACCGACCCCGAACTACTTGATGAGATCGGTATCCACCACGTCAAAATCATTGTCTCAATTATCACTGATTTCAATATCAACAGTTACCTCGTCAAACACATCACCAAGCTCAACCCCGAAGTGGTCTTTATTTGCCATGCCGAGACAGCTACCGAAGCGACAGAGTTGTACGAGTTTGGGGCGAGCTATATCATCATGCCCAATTACATCGGCAGTGAGCGTATGAGTCAGTTCGTACACAAAAACGGATTTAGAAAAACTGCCTTCAAAGAATACCGAGAAAAGCACCTCGCATACTTACAAGCTCACTTCTCGGAACTCAGTCCGGAGTTAGATGCATGAATTCGAGCGTTTCCACTAGTCGACTTCGTCGAATCCGTAGTCGCATATCGGGCACTTCGCCCCGCATGGACAAGATCGATTCCGAACGCTTGGCGCTTGGTTTACGAGTTGCGATACTGCAACGTATGGAATATTTACTCGTCATCGGTGGACTCATCACCGCCACATTATCGTTTTTGCACCCTATCGAAACGACCGGGTTTTTCTCTGTTCAGCCAGGCATGATTGCTGCTGCGGCCATGCTTGTGAACGTGATACTGCTCAAAATTACTCGTAAACCCACGCTTATCGCGTCATTGTCGGTGTTTATTATTTTTGCACTCCTGACCTATATGGTACTCAGAGGTGTCGAAGGTACGACCATCACTTTTTGGTTTTTCCAATTCATCATTTTTGCGTATCTTCTAACCAGCGTTCGCCAAGGAATCCTGTGGATATTGACCCTGATCGGTCTGTTCATCCTGGTCATCATCCTATCCAACGCGGGTTTTCTGGCACACAAATACGACACCAATACCGTCGAGTCCCTCATCCTGACCGCAGCGGTTAGCACTATGCTCATCTATGCTTACGAAAGTTCGATCAAGCAATATATATCCATCATTTCTGGAGAGGAACGACAACTCGACGATCGAAGTGCTCGCTTCCAAGCGCTGGTCAGCAGTATCGGTGACGGACTCATCGCGACTGATGAAAAGGGGACGATTACCTTCATCAATGACGTAGCCCTTCAGATGCTCGGCGTCGAGTCGATCGAAAAACTTGAGCACATCGTCGGCTCACCGATCGGTGACATCGTCCAGGTCTACGACGAACATGATCAGCTCGTGCCTGTCGAGTTAACAGTACTCAGCTCTGTCAAAGAAGAAGGCCGCCGACTCGACACAACAGCAATCAATCACCACACCTACTACTATCGTCGCCAAGACGGATCACGCTTCCCAGTGGCCATCGTCACTGCGCCTATCAAAACCGGAAATCGCATTATCGGTACCGTCCAGGTATTTCGTGATGTGACTGTAGAAACACAGATCAATGATGCCAAAGATGAGTTTGTGTCGCTAGCGTCACACCAGCTTCGCACGCCTATTACCGTTATCAAATGGCATCTTGAACAACTCAGGAAGCGCCCAGATTTCAATGCATCAAGCGTAGAACAACAACAGCTCGTCGATGAGATTACTCGCGCTGCCGACGACATGTCTGAGTTGGTCGGAGCGCTCCTCGATGTTTCACGCCTCGAGCTTGGCACGATCCAGTTGGACAAAAAGCCGATTGATCTGGTCGATATCGCCAAAGAAGTGATGCAAACACTAGAATCTACTGCTGCCGAAAAACACCTGATCGTTCAGACAGATTACCCCCCTCGTCCCCTTCAGCTGAACGGCGATAGAAGATTCGTAAAGATGGTCATAGAAAATCTCCTGACCAATGCCATCAAATACACCGATCAAGGCTCTATCAATCTCTCATTGCGCGAGGTGACCGACAACCAAAATGTTGGCGGGAACGAACTTGTCGCCCCCGGATATCTGTTCGAGATCACCGATACTGGTCGTGGTATACCGTATAATCAACATGACCAGATATTTACCAAGCTCTTCAGGGCTGACAATGTCAAAAACACAGATGTCAGTGGAACGGGCCTAGGACTCTACCTTGTCAGATTGATCGTCGAGAAGATGGAGGGCACAGTATGGTTTACATCGGAGCTAGGGCGCGGTTCGCAATTTTATATCTTCATACCAACAACTAAGGCAAAGGAGGGATTATGAATTCAAAAGTCATACTGATCGTCGAAGACGAGCGAAGTTTGCGCAAAGCCGCTTCTATGGCGCTTACAGAAGCAGGGTATGCGGTCATCGAAGCTGGTGACGGCGTCGAAGGCCTGAAACTGGCAGAGGAGAAAAAACCCGACCTTATCCTACTTGACCATTTGATGCCAAACATGGACGGTCTCACGATGCTCGAGCAGCTCCGAGCGACCGAATGGGGCAAGCAACTACCTGTCATCGTCATGACAAATATGCAAGATGTCAATCTCATCAACCGATCACTTGTTGCTGGCGCCAATGACACTGTCCTCAAAGCCGACATGACCCTGGAAAAAATCGTCCATATCATCAACGAACGGCTTGGAGTCCAGAAGACTGAGGCTTAGCGACGGACCCGAGAAGCAAGGTCGCTAGTTTCTTGCCACCAGATCGAGAAAGTTTGCAGCTGGCATTGGAACAGTAGATCTTATCTTTATTAGTAGCATCGACGATGATACGCACGCGCATCTTACAGTCGGGACAATTACCCCAGTCGCCATTTTTGATCTCCGGACAGTGCAGTGAATTGCCGTTTTCATCGACTGGATTGCCGTCTTTGTCGACTCTGATCATCACGCCGCAGGCATACGCAGTACCGAGCTCCCTCTGAACCTCGCTTGCAAGCACCCGAGCTTCGTCGTTTCGGCCGCTCGCTTCAAGCATACGAATTATTTCGATAGCGTCAGCGGTTTTTTCAGTGCATCGCTCTCGAGCCAAAATGGGATCGTTTTTGAGAATTTCCAAGCGGTATTTCAGAAATAGCGCATTGAGATGATGGTGCATCTCATCGTCGTCGAGCAAGCCAGCTCTTTTATCACGATGTGTAGCCAATACTCCTTGGACATATCTATGCACCACAGGTTCGGCGCGCTTACGCCGTTCTTGCGACAGCGCCATAACGTTGGCATACATATCCGAGGAAACAGCGCCAGTGCTCTCACCGAATAGATATTCGCCTTGTTGTCTAGTCTCTTTTGCACGGTCTAATATCGCTGCAAAAAATCCCAAACCTCCGCACTCCTGATACACTCCGATGTCGATCAACTGCGGCTCACTCAACACACCATGCGGCGTGGCAGGACTATCAAACACTTCACCAAACGCTTCATGCAGCGCGACAACATCTTCGGGGCGCATATCACTCATGCTGAGTGTTTCTACGACTCTTTTCTCGCCATCGAGGTATGTTGCCCGCAAATAGCCTTTGTGATTATCGGGTCTGTACCCGCACTGTTCTGCTTCATGTTGTGCGGCATCATAAGGAAATGTCGACCGTTCTACCAAAACGTTGCGTCTCAACGTCCCGTCTCGAGTAAATTCCTGGATCGCTACTTCATTCAGACACTCGACAAACGATAGCCGCTGGCGCCAGCGGTATTGAGGACGGGCAAGATCGAGAGCATACACTTCGAGAAACGACGTGTGACCATACATAATCCCCTGCCCACTCACTGGATCAAAAGGGTATTCGATCCGTTCGATGTGTCCCTGTGGCACCGCTTCTTCAAACAGGAATGTATGCGCATCTTGATACAGTGCATGGTAGGTCTCTTTCCTGGCTTCTTCGCCCCTAGCATCAAGATGCGCACCAGCAGTGGATGCAAATACGCCACGTTCGTGTTGTTTCTCTTCGGGCACTTCCAACATGGCTTTCCCGAACGCCAGATCTTCTACTATTTGCGGTTCTATACCCAGTTCTTGTCCGAGCAGCTCGAGTCGACGACGCCATGGCAAGACTTTGTCGACCGACATAGAGATCTGCATTTCTGGTGAACTAGCAAATTCCGACACAGTAAAACCCTCCGCATAGACCGAGAAGGGCAAAATATAATCCTCTATATTTGCTCCTGCTCGGGAGTGATGTTTGTACACATCAAAAACTTGCATAGAATGTATCTGACTCATCCGTGTATTCGGATTTACAGTTGCGGCACAGTTCGGGACTCTCACCCGATTCCATTCTCGATCAAGTTCTAGTTGTTAAATTAGATACCAGTATATGTCTAAAATAGACGACTTGCTAGTGCTAATTTTACAATGCTCGGCACTACATCTAGTGGCTACAGCAAATCATTAGCACTTTATATTGATAACTGGTATAAATGTACTCAAATGACAAAAGACAATCTCATCAAGAAGGCGATCGAGGTTCCCGCTGAAGTACTCGACACCACTATCACCAAGACTCAAGAAGTCGCTCAACACCTCCCGTCAGCTCACCCGTTCAAAAAGACACGCGAATACTGGCATACTCTTGGACCTGGACTTACGACAGGCGCATCTGATGATGACCCGTCTGGCATTGCAACGTATTCTCAAACTGGCGCACAGTATGGCTTCAGCTTGCTATGGCTATCAGCATTTACGTTTCCGCTCATGGCGATCGTCCAGGAGATGTGTGCACGCATCGGACTCGTAACCGGGAGAGGCCTTGCGGCCAATATCCGCACTCACTTCTCCAAAAAAGTCTTATATATCTGCGCACTGTTACTGTTTGCCGCCAACGCATTCAATATCGGCGCCGACCTCGGTGCCATGGCCAAAGGTATGCAGCTACTCTTCCCGAGCTGGAACTTTTCGGCCCTCGTCATCGGATTTGCATTGCTTAGTCTGGGCCTCCAGATCTTCACTCCCTACGAAAAATATGCCAAATACCTGAAATGGTTAGCAATGGTCTTGTTTGCGTATGTCTTCTCTGCCCTCCTCGCTCATCTGGATTGGTCGACCGTTCTCAAACATGCCTTTGTGCCACATGTGCAGTTCTCAAAAGATCAAATCCTCCTCATTTGCGCCATATTAGGCACGACCATTTCTCCATATTTGTTCTTCTGGCAAACCTCACAAGAAGTCGAGGAACAAATACTCGGGGGCAAGACGACGATCGAACAACGAGCCGCAGCTACCGACATACAGGATGTTCGCAAAATGCGAACCGATGTCTGGTCAGGAATGTTTCTCTCCAATGTCGTCATGTTTTTCATCATCGCCGCGTGTGGTGCACTCCTCTTCAAAAACGGTATCACCAATATCACCTCCGCCGCACAGGCCGCAGAAG
>CAZWNK010000046.1:0-5027 GCA_964635445.1 uncultured Candidatus Saccharibacteria bacterium
ATGGTTTCGAATACTTCCGCCTCCGATCTCGTACCCATTGAGTACGATGTCGTATTGGGTGGTCAAGATGTCGCCGACATTTTCTTTGTTCATCAGCATATCGTGATGTTCTGGAATCGGCGCCGAAAACGGATTGTGCGTGAATGTCCACTCGCCCACAGCGCCATGATGATCAGGTGTATCGGCTTTTTCGAAAAACGGAAAATCAACAACCCACACAAACGCAAGCAGATCTGGATCTTCTTTGTTTTCGCGAATATCAGGCCGGTCTGTGCCATACTTCTCCATCGCTTCGGCATAGGACATACGCGGAAACGGGACCTGTTGAATTCGTTTCTCAGGGTACAGCGTCTCGACGATCTTGATGAGCAAGGCTTCATTGAGAGCCATCACGTCTTCTCGTTCTACAAATGACATCTCAAGATCAAGCTGAGTAAACTCCGCTTGCCGATCACCGCGAGTATCCTCATCACGGAAACAGCGTGCAATCTGGAAGTATTTTTCAACACCACCAACCATCAATAACTGTTTAAACTGTTGCGGTGATTGAGGCAATACATAGAATTTACCAGGATGCAGTCGAGCTCGGACGATGAATTCACGCGCACCTTCAGGGGTGCCTTTGGTGAGGTTGGGAGTTTCTATTTCCCAGAATCCTTGGTCATCAAGTTGATCGCGAATCAGTTTGACAATCTGATGACGTTTCTCGAGGTTATTGCGCATCCGATCGCTCCGCATATCGAGATATCGATATGTCATACGGGTATCTTCGCTCACATCCCGAGCCTTCTCTATTTCGAATACCGGGACTTCAGACTCATTGAGTATCTCCAAACTTTCGGCCGAGATCTCGACGCCACCTGTGGGGATATCTGGATTGACCTGATTCTCGCCACGCTTCTGTACTTTGCCAGTTATCTGGACGACGTACTCGCTGCGTAACGTGCCCGCTTGTTCGAACAAAGCCGTATCGCCACCCGCCCAAAACACGACTTGGATGATCCCGGAACGGTCTCGGAGATCGATAAATATAAGCTTGCCATGGTCGCGCCGAGCGTGCACCCAGCCGGCAATCGTAACTGTTTCATCGATTTTATCTACACACGCAACAACACTGATTCGTTTCATACCATTCATTTTACAGATAAAACGTCAGATTAACAGAGGAAATCTATTGTTGCGGAGCTGGAGTGGCTTGGGTTGGATTTACTTTTTTGATCTCATCGTCGATCTGCTTCTTCATAGCATTGAAGTCTGGTTGGGTCTCGATTTTGGTGCCATCGAGTATAAACGTCGGGGTACTACTGACGGTAAATCCTTTTTGACCAGATTCGATATCGGCGTTGATAGCTGCATTCACTTCGGCGCTTGGCACGTCGGCCTTGAAGCGCGTCATATCCAATCCTAGATCTTGAGCGTAGCCTTCGAATATTGAAGCGGCACTGTTTGATTCACTCCAAGACAGCTGATTCTCGTAGAGTTTGTGATACATTTCCCAAAACTTGCCTTGTTTGCCGGCGGCTTCAGCGGCCCTGTGGGCCGCAAGAGCGTTTTTGTGAATCGTGAAAAGTGGAAACTGTCGGTATACGTATTTGATATCATCCCCATAACTTTGTACGATCTGTTCGACGATCGGGTAGTATCCACGACATGCCGGACATTGGAAATCCCCATACTCTATCAGGGTCACATTCTTGGTACCTTTGCCGCGCACATAATCACTTGCTTTGACTTCTGTATAGTTGCCGTTGCTGTATTTGTCACTCACGCTCGATGTCTTGTCTTTGTTGCCAGTCAGTGCGTATACACCAACAAATGCCACCACGATGACGCCGAGGATTGCCCAGAAAGTTTTACCCATTGCTGCTCCCGATACTTAAATATCGGTTTTATTATACCGCAGCATCTTCTACTTCGGCAGCTTCATGATGCTGCTCTCGAAATTCTTTGGGTTTTGGCTGATATCCAGCTACAGCTCGCACATCATCATACATATCAAACTCATCAACTACACGTTTGCCCAAAATCTGCTCCAATATATCCTCAACCGTCAGGATGCCGGCCATATCTTCAAACTCATCAATCACAATAAAAAGATGGTGCTTCGTCTTGAGGAAGGCACTGATCGCATGATCGAGCGGTGCGCGTGCATTGACATAGTAGACATCATCTTCCATCACTTCACGAGCTTTCCGCCCATCTTTGAGCTTGACGAGGTCTTTCATATACAACGTACCGATTACTCGACTCAAATCTTTCTCGTATACAGGAAACCGTGAGTGACCACTTTTATACAATTCATCGAGAAGCACTGGACTCATTACCTGATTGGCTTCGACGGCTACAACAGATTTTTTGGGCACCATCGCATCTTCGACAGTTTTTGTACCAAAGCTGAGTGCTTGTTTTATGATCCACAGCTCATCGCTCTTGATATCACTAAACTCAGAGATTTCGTGAATCTCGAGCATTTTTTGCAGCTCATCTTTCGATGTAAACGAGACGGTATCTCGTACTCGCGCATGATCAAGTTTTTGGGCCAACGTTCTTGTCGCAGGACGTATCCCCCTCAGTACGGTGAGGAGTACAGGAGATAACCACACCGAGAGACGTTCGCTCCGCGGGCGAATAAAAAGTCTAGGGACGATGTGGGCACTCAACAGTTCTATGAAACCGCTCAAGATTACGGCCAGCCAGACTGGCATGAGGTTATCGAGCAAGACGACTGATGCGGCTAGCAAGATGCCTTGGAGGAACCACACCAACACTATCAGCTGCGATACTTGGACATGGAGCGGATACAGAATAAGAGCGTCTTTGTCGCCTTGATCACATTGCCGTTTGAGCGTAAATGTGTGGATCCCGGCTACATAGAGAGAGACGCTCGACAGCACGACGAGTATAGCATTGAGCACCACAATAAGGACAAGTGCTATGAACATACTTGTATTGTAATCAAAGTCTGGCAGATTGCTAGTAACCAACTAGTGCGAGACTAGTGGCTATTAGCGATCTGAGACCAAATACTGCTGCCAGGTATGAGCAGCAGGCTGGGTTCTGGCCGACTTACCCAGCATCTTGCGAAAAATCGCAGGCATAGGAATCCTCCCGTGATATGCGTGAACACGAAGCGAGAGATACATCGCATCACGTGTGTTTTAAGTTGTATGTTTGTTTTACTTGTAGCCTGTTTTGGCAACACGTATGCGAGGATACTAGCAGAGCCATAAGCGTATTGCAAGCGCAACATTCCCTTGCCTACGGGCGTACAATAATAGTTGAGGAGAAACATATGAATACACGAAAATGGTACATGGTCGCAAGCATGGGTTCAGCAGTGGGTCTTGTCAGTGCGTTTTGGCAAATGATGGAGAAAATAACGCTCCTAAAACATACCGGCACACCCCTGACATGTGACCTCAATAGCGTCTTTAGTTGCTCCAATGTTCTCAATAGTCATCAAGCTTCCATCTTTGGCCCTCCAAACTCATTGATTTGCACGGTTCTGTTTGCAGCGCTGCTTATGGTGGGTGTAATCGGCTGGACCGGAAGTGCTATCGCCAAACAGGTTCGATTGGTCATGCAGTTTTTTGCACTGTTCATGGTTGCGTTTGGGACATGGTTCCTCTGGCAAAGTGCCTACCGCATCGGTTCACTTTGTATATTCTGCATCTTCTGTATAGCCGGACTCCTCCTTACCAACACAGCTCTCCTTCGTATCAATGCCTCCGATCTGCCTATACCAAAGCCATACCGCGACACCCTATCTCGCTATATGGCAAGTGGTGCAGACTACTTCGTATGGGCAGTCTACGCTGTAGTCCTGGCAGCAATGCTCGCGTTTCGATTCCGATAGATGTGCACTTGGGGTGAGCCGTGCTATACTTCACAGTAAGCACAAGCGATAACAAACATGACAAGCTCACTCTTCGGCGAAATTAGTATATTGGTCACACTTGGAGCCTTGATGGCGCTTTTGATGCGGCTCCTGAAACAACCGCTCATTATCAGCCACATCATCACGGGATTGATCGTCGGTATACCGAGCTTACATCTCATAAAATCCACAGAGACGATCGATGTTTTCGCCAACATTGGTGTCGCTCTTCTATTGTTCATCATAGGACTCGGTCTCAACCCAAGAGTTATCAAAGATGTCGGACGGGTAGCGTTTGTGGTGGGATTTGTGCAAGTTGTGGCTGTATTTGGGTATACGGCACTCCTAGGAATTCTACTTGATCGCCCTGTCGTCGAATCGATGATCATCGGGACTGCACTATCCTTCAGTAGCACAATCATCATCCTCAAGCTGCTCAGCGACAAAAAAGAACAGGGTCGTCTTTACGGCAAACTAACCATCGGGCTACTCATTGTCCAGGACCTCATCGCGACCATAGCGCTCTTGTTTCTTTCGGCGCGTTCCGATGGTGGACTCTCACTTCACAAACTTGGCACGCTCGGACTTAAAGGCCTTGCAATCGCTGTGCCACTCTTTCTCTGCACGTACTTTATCCTACCCAAACTCCACACCATCATTGCTGGCAGTCAAGAATTTCTCTTCTTGTTTGCAATCGGGTGGGGATTCGGCATCGCTGCACTCTTTGAAAAAGCCGGTTTTAGTCTTGAGATTGGATCGCTTATTGCTGGCGTGTCGCTCGCCTCACTTCCCTATGCGACAGAGATAAGTACTCGCCTCAGACCATTACGAGACTTCTTCGTCATCATCTTTTTCATCGGACTTGGACTTCATCTCAAACTCGATCATCTTGGCGATATACTTGGCTATTCTCTGCTTTTCACGCTCGTCGTGTTCGTCCTCAAACCTCTCATCGTGCTTGTCGGACTGGGCTTGAGCGGCTACACCAAAGGTACGAGTTTTCGAGCCAGTATCACGCTTGGTCAGATCAGTGAGTTTTCGCTTGTTTTCCTGCTCATTGCCGAACGTGAAGGCCTGGTGGCTACGTCGATGGTCACGTCAGTGACATTAGTCGCCCTTGTCACGATCGCGCTGTCGTCATACATGATTA
>CAZWNK010000047.1:0-4942 GCA_964635445.1 uncultured Candidatus Saccharibacteria bacterium
CCGGGACGTACTTGGATGTAGTTCGACCCCGTCGCTTTGATTTGCCTCGCTGTGTCACTGCGAAGCCCCTCGGTTAAGGCCACCGTCAGCATGACTGACATGACACCGATGATGATACCGAGCATGGTGAGTAGACTTCGAAGCCGTGAACTTCGTATCGAAGCGAGCGCCATTTTGACATTACCGCCCATCATCGACGTTTTCTCCGTTTATGACCTGGTTTCTTCGGCTTAATAGTCTGAATGCGTTTCTTCTTTGGTCCCTCTTCGACGATCTTTTTCAGATCAACCATTTCACCAGCGGCCAACTCATCATCGTGTTGAATCTGGCCGTCACGCATCAGGATAACCCGGTCGGCGTAGCGAGTTAATTCGGGGTTGTGAGTCACCATCAGAATAGTATTACCAGTCTTGTGCAAGTCTTTAAGTACGCGCATGATTTTGCGACTGTTCAATGTATCCAAGTTGCCGGTCGGTTCGTCGGCGAGGATGATGCTTGGTTCATTGACAAGAGCGCGGGCAATGGCCGCTCGCTGGATTTGCCCTCCTGAGAGTTGGTGGGGCATATAGTATTCGCGTTCTTGCATACCCAATTTCTCCAAAATCTCACTAGCTTTTTTCAAACGTTTGACTGGGGTGACGCCTTTGTAAGCAAGTGGGAGGGCGACATTTTCGATAACCGTCATACGTGGCAACAGGTTGGCATCCTGGAATATGAAACCAATCTTATCCCTGCGCCACTTAGCGCGTTGTGTGCCGCGTAGTTTTGATACATTTTTGTTGTCCAGGACGTAGGTGCCATTGGTTGCGCGGTCAAGTAATCCCATGATGTTCATAAGTGTCGATTTGCCTGAACCGCTCGGGCCCATAATGGCAATAAACTCTCCCTTGTCGACAAGCAAATCCACGCTATCGAGGGCTACGGTTGTAGCATCGCCAAAACCGTACAACTTCGAAACATTCTGTAGCTTGATTACAGGCAAAGCAGGCACCCTCGCTTATTTGTTATATTTCTGTCTATCTATACTAGCTGTCTATGATGTAACGGCGCAAGGTGTAAAATCGACAATTATGATATAAAGGTAAGCTTTATGCAATATATGGTGCGTTAATAGTCTCCAAAGTGTAAAATGTGTGTCTTAGGGAAGGATCGCCTAGTGGCCTATGGCGCTCGCTTGGAAAGCGGGTTCACTCGAAAGGGTGTCGTGGGTTCGACTCCCACTCCTTCCGCCATACTTGAGTATCTATCAAAATTCTTACTTACAAGCGTAAGCGAAGTGCTGGTATACTAGAGCTATGAAACGAGTCTTGCAGTACTCCACCTGTACCATATGTACAGTTTCACCACTTCTGGTAGCGCTGGGAAGTTTGCGTCGCGCGGCTGCAGTCATTCTATCTTTCCTGTGCGTGAAACTTGTGGTTCGTGCAGCACGCAAACACCGAGCCGCTGAAAGGGAAGGTAGACGGCATCTCGCGGCCAATTGGATCGTGAGATGTTTACATCGATTTGCAGCGATCCATGTTGTTGATCGCGTCCAAACGCTTATCTCGTTTGTCAAACGACACAATCATTTTTATCTCCATAGTTCACTTCAGTACGCCCCGACATATTAAGCCCAATTTCAGCATCTCTATCTTAAATACAAACGGAGGTTTATTATGAGTCACCCTGAAAAGGAAGTAATCAAAGATGTTATCAACGATGTCGGTCGTCTGACTGATATGAAGCAATGGGAGCGGCTAGAACAATTGTTTATCGGATCACCAGTTATTGATACGAAGTTGCTCACCGGTGAGCAAGCGTCTCAAACAGACCGTAAAAATTTCATCTCTGATCTGAAGCAAGAAATGTCAAAATACTTTGCAGGTACAAGACACAAGATGAAAACATTTGCAGTCGAAGTCCAAGGACGTAAAGCTGAAGCATACGCGATCATCAACCGCTCACACTTCATCGTAGAGGGGACGGGACGGTATGTGTGGCAAGTCTCGGCCGCCTATACGTTCGAACTCGTCAAACGAGCCGGGCAGTGGCGTATCGCAAAACTGCACCTCAAACCACTCAACCAATCACTCTTGCCAATGGCTGTCTAGGGCTTTGATAGTTGAATATTGAAATCACCACTTTGTAGATTTTGGAACAGCCTGAGCCAGAGAGGCATATACATCTCGGTGGCGCGGGCAGCGGTAAGGTCGCCGAGATCCATGATTTGTTCTGGTTTCCAACCAAAATCCATGAGAAGTCCACTGACAAATTGCTTGGCCTGGACGTCATTGCCACAGACGAAAACCAGATGACTACCTTGGAGTTTGGTAGGATTGACCATGATCTCGTGGTTCATGGTGTTGAGTGTTTTGACGACGCGGCTTTCCGGAAATGCAGCCTGAATTTGCTCGGCTAGGCTTGAATCGTTGGCGACGGACAAAACGGGCGTCGTACCTCGACTAAAATCAAGCGGGTTGGCGATGTCGATCAGAACTTTACCACGCATATTGACGGCGCCGGCGATACCGAGAGCAGCGAGAGAATGCATCCCCGCGGTGCAATTAACGATGACATCACCCCACATCGCGGCACTGGCAAAGGTTCCGTTTGAGGCTTGGGGCCCCACTTGGCGCGCCCAGGAGAGGGCCTTCTCGTTATTGGCGTCCCGCGCTCCCATTTGGACATCGTGTCCTACGCTTATAAGCTTGTTGGCGATTGACATGCCTACCATTCCAGTTCCGAGTACTGCGTATTTCATACCCCATAGCGTATCACGAGTATTGAACTTCCAAGAAGGAACAACAGATCTGGTATACTCCTACTAATGCAAGAGAAACTCGCCCAGTCTATTCGCGATGTCGTCAAGGAATTGTTCAATCAGGATATTGATCCTGAGCTGACTCGTCCTGATGAACAATTCGGTGACTTTGCGACGAATGTGGCGTTGCGACTCGCAAAAGTTGTGGGACAATCGCCGCAAGATATCGCAACGCAAATTACAGAAAAGCTGCGGGGCCAAGAGGGTATCGAGGAAATTGATATCGCAGGACCTGGGTTTATCAATATTACTGTTGGTGCGCGTGTTGCGGCTCAAGCTTTGCAAGCGGCGTGGGAAAAAGCCGCAGCTATCGAACATAATTACGGCGAAGCGCTAGAGCCCAAGAACCAGACGGTGATTTCGGAATTCCCGAGCCCCAACCTAGCCAAGCCGTATAGCGTGGGTCATCTTAGAGCAGCCAACCAAGGCTGGGCAGTGTACAAACTTATGCTCTCACAAGGCTATAGCGTTATCAGAGATAACCATCTCGGAGATGCGGGTGCCCCATTTGGTAAGTGGGTAGTGGGCTTTCAGCGGTATAGTTCTGAAGAGCAGTTAACAGACAAGGGTGTCTATGAGTTGGCGCGGGTCTATATCCAGATCACCGCCGACATGAAAGCCGAGAAGGAACAGGGCGGGACGCAATTACGCGATGAAGTCCAATCATGGATTCGGAAACTTGAATCCAAGGATCCTGAAGCGGTTGCATATAGTGAGCGATTCCGAGCACTTTCACTGGATCACATGCACACCGTGATGAAGCGGTTGCACATCGAGACAGATATCGAATTGGGTGAGTTGTTTTATATTGAGCAGGGTCAGCGCATGGTAGACGAGCTGCTCGAAAAGGGGATAGCCGAACAAGGTGACGATGGGGCGGTGATCGTTCGACTCGATGATCAAAGCGTCGATGTTCCGATCCTACTCCGCAAATCCAATGGGACAGCGCTTTACGCGACGACAGATCTAGCGACATTACGATATCGTGTCGAGACGTACCACCCAGCCAAGGTGTACATCCATACTGGGTCTGAACAGATCTTTTATTTCAAACAGCTGTTTGCGCTTGCTCGAAAGATTGGCTATGGGGATGTTGAGTGGACACATGTTTGGCATGGCATGATCGATCAACTCAATGACGATGGCACTCGAGAAAAGATGAGCTCACGCAAAGGCGTGATCTTGCTCGAGGAGCTTTTAGATCAAGCAGAAGCAAAAGCTCGGGAACTTACAAAAGACCGCGAGGTATCTGAAGTGGATGTGGCGGCGATAGCATTGGGCGCGATCAAGTTCGCCGATTTCGCACAAGACCGACGAACAAATATTTTATTTGATTGGGACCGGATCTTTAGCTTACAAGGATACAGTGGCCCATACATACAATATGCTGGTGTTCGCGTTGGGAAAATTTTGGCAGATGCTGACGGCTCGTTACAAACAGTTGGACACGAACAGTATGAATGGGGCGCTGAAAAAGCTATCATAATGCATCTACTGAGCTATCCTGATGCATTGACCTATGCAGCGAGTGTGCAGGAGCCCCATCGAGTTGCGCAGTACCTGTTCGAGCTTGCACAGATCATGAATCGATACTACGAAACAACACCGATTTTGAAAGAGGGTGTTGATGATGTTAGTAGTTCGGCTCGTCTGGAATTGCTCACGAAAGTCCTACATGTCTTTCGTCATGGCCTGGATATCTTAGGCATCGAAGTACCATCCAAGATGTAGCATTTCTTGCGATATCAAGTGTATGAAGCTATAGTGGTCGTAGATAAGAGAGGAGGCGCATATGTCGACTCAGGGCAAAGCGAAGCTCTGGTTGGTGCTTCTCATGAGCATCTTGGCGTTTATGGCCGCAGGTGCTGCCAATTATCTTCGGACCAATCGTCCACTATCACCCTCGTCGCAAGTTCCACCATCGACACAAACGCCATCTCCTGATACGTCTCAGAAACAACCCTCGACTTCACTCGCAACCTCATCGGGAGGCGGCACTACAGTGAAGGTATTCTTCTCCAAACACCCTGATTCTGACACTGATCCTACTCGGACATTTTCAATAGACTACCCGAATGTGACGACGGCTGCAGTTGCGACGTATGCACTCGAACAACTTATCGCAGGACCCAATGCTGA
>CAZWNK010000048.1:0-4901 GCA_964635445.1 uncultured Candidatus Saccharibacteria bacterium
ATGACTCTGGGTATAGACAATGATACGTTTCATCATCTTGATCGATTCGATCGGATATTGGCCTTCGGCAGTTTCTTCTGACAACATCACCGCATCAGCACCGAGGATGACTGCGGTAGCGACATCTGACACCTCAGCACGTGTGGGATCTGGCGCTTCACGCATAGAGAGCAACATCTGTGTCGCGACGATTGAAAGTTTGCAGTGTTTGAGGCATAGACCGATAAGTTGCCGTTGCAATACAGGCACCGATTCGGGAGACACTTCAGCAGCCAGATCACCTCGAGCTACCATGATGACATCAGTGGCTTGAACGATCTCCTCGATATTATCGACGGCGGCTTTGGTCTCAAATTTGGTGATGAGCCGCGCGGTCATGCCGAGATTTTTCATGATACGTCGCATGGCTTTGATATCTTCGGCTGATTGGACGAAACTTTGCGCAACGTAGTCAATATCCTGGGTAGAGCCAAACGCCAAATCTTTGCGATCTTTGTCGGTGATCGTATCACCATGGAAATCTGTATCCGGCAGGTTGATACCTTTGCGCTTGACGATGATACCTTCATTTTCAGCTCGCGCACGGACGATACCGTCACGAACGCTCGTAACGACTGTCCGGATACGTCCATCCCAGAGGTTGAGACGCTCACCTCGTTTGACCTTGTGACTGAGATCATACTGTACGGGGATGATGCCACTTGCTACATGATCCGCCAAATACCCAAAACTCAATTCTTGGCCCTTTTTGATATTGATCATGCCATCGAAGTCCCCGAGACGAATTTTGGGACCTTGGAGATCTTGGATGATAGCCACCGGCTTGCCGAGCTCTCGGCTGGCTTTGCGGATCCATTTGATCTGCCTCGTCCGTTCCTCGTGCGTCCCATGAGAGAAATTCAGACGAATAGCATTGGCGCCTGACTGGATCATTTTCACGACTAGTTCATATGTATCGGTCGCAGGACCCAAGGTCGCAACGATCTTCGTCCGCTTAAAGCTATCGAGTTTGAGTTCTGGTTTTTTGGTTGTGACGTTCAAATTCCCACCTTGCCGGGGTTATGTGGTGTTTGTTTGCAGGCTTTGAACTAAGTATACCAGAGGCTAGAAATGAAAACACCCCATGCAAGATGAGGAGTTTTCATTGGTGAACCATCTTCATTCGAATTGGAACGATATCTTATCTGAAATAGTTCATTGGTATGAGGTATTGAGGGGGATATATCCTGTGGGAGCTATTCCCGGTGGGAGTGGAACGTAGAGCTACGTCACACTGTATATATTGACAAGCTCGTTTCCAAGATGTTACATACTGTGGCATGAATTTTAACCATCGAAGCACTCTGGATCTCCTACTTACCCTTCCCGGGCTGTGCTTCAGCATGGTTGAAGCCGCCGAGTAAGACTCGGATCAGTACAGCCCGAAATAAAATAGGCTTCAACCGAAGCCTATTTTTAATACTTTATGGAGATTTGTATGTACGAAGTGATTGATGTAGCTTGGGGTGTAGAAGTATGGAATGTTGGGCCCGGTATTGGTAACGAATACTATCCAACGTATCCTAATGTAAGTTCGACCGAAAAAGTTGTTGATTCCGAGACGGCGTCAGGTGACGTTGTCGATGAGGAAGAACAAAACGCAACGGAGGCAGTATGAGTCAGGCAGAAATCTTACCGATTGTGAGCGAGATAGCAACCAAATACGGCGTCACATATGATGTATTGGCTTGTGATCCCAGTCTGGCCGATACAGCGGTGTTTTGTGAGCACTATAACTTCAAGCCATCACAAGCCGCCAACACTATCCTTGTGGCATCACGCAAGATTGAGCCTACGAAATATGTAGTTTGCGTAGTCCTGGCTACGACGCGTCTGGATGTTAACAAAAAGGTCTGTCAGATCATGGGAGTGAAGCGCGCATCATTTGCAGACGGAGAAACCACCAAGCAATTAACCAACATGGAAATAGGTGGGGTTACGGCTGTAGGCATCGAGAACTTGCCCATTTATGTAGACAGTGCTGTTATGGGACAGAAACAAGTCGTCATGGGAGGTGGCAATCGATCAAGTAAGTTGCTCTTAGACCCTGCAGAACTGAAGAAATTACCGAACGCTACGGTAGTGTCTGGACTTGCAAAGGCAGCAGAAAACTAGCTATCTCTAATGTAGCCATTCTACAATTGTCTCTGCCAATTCAGTGTCGCGTTCATAATAGCTATGCGGCGCTCCATCAATTACTTTGATGTCGAAACTCACAGCTTTCGTACACTTCCGTTTGATGATATTCATAGCTTCTTCTGCAGGCACAATATTCGCATCATCTTTACTGCCTGTTACAGCAAGAATCGGGAGCGCAATACTCGTGAGTGTTGGCGATTCTTTGCTTGGCTCGTATGTATTGAACACGTCAACCGGCTCATCTCTTGATGTGAGGTTTAGATACGTTTTAGGAAGTAGGTGGTACCATTCCCAGATGATTTCTGGCATAAACTTGTTTTCGCGACCGTTCGCTACCATATCTTTCGCTGTGGCAACCATTTCAGCGAAGTTCTTTTCCTGTTCTGCAAGTCCGACCATATCAGGTGGAGAAACGAGTATTAATTTACTGACACGAGAATCTTGAGTCTGCGCTAGGTAGTAAGCTACTTTGACCGCACCGAGGCTGTGTCCTTGCAGGACTATTGTTTTGAAACCTTTGCTCTCAGCAAGATCTACCCAGCATTTTATATCCTTGACACAGTCCTCGAAGATCTCTGCAGAACTTCCAATACGGATATACTTCTCTTCGTCGCCTACAAGGGGTATGTCCGCGACAAAGTCATGACCTCTTGTATTCGGAGCCAGAAAAGCCCATCCGTTCTCAATCAGCTTGCTAGCCATAGGATCAAGAAAACGATTCTCATAAAAGTTCCCTGCCATTCCATGGATATGGATGACTATTTTGTCTGTTGGACTTTGTGGGCTATGGAGTAATGCCTGAAGCAGTAATCCATCTTCTGTAGGGGTTCTTAGGAATTCTTGCATGATCTCATGTTATCAAACCCAAACAAAAAGACCTCCATTTCTAGAGGTCATAATGCTTAAGCTTGGTGAACCATCTTCATTCGAATTGGAACGATATCTTATCTGAAATAGTTCATTGGTATGAGGTATTGAGGGGAATACATCCGTTGAAGAGTATTCCGGGGGTGAGTGGAACGTAGACATTAGTCGAGTATAATGAGCAACAACATGCGAAACCACCCTCCCTTCAAACAGATAGCAGTCTACAGTCGTCAGGGTGACGGTGTTGTGCTTATATGCCGATATTCACTAGACCCTGTCACAGGAGCCGCTAAGCTGCAGGTAGGAGATGAACGATACAGACGCGAAGCTGAACATCTTAAAGACTGGGTTGGTCTACATCGACTGAAGAGACATGTTGAAGAATCTGAAGGTGAACTATTCTTAGAGGCAGTATGGGAAGAACTCAACCATGGCACTTACCACATGGTCGTTGACGAAAGTGATGGTAATGAAGAGCCTCCTAGGATCCGACATGAAAGGCTTCCTACGTTTGTGGAAGATACGACTCCTACAAGAGAAAATGTCATCAAAGCGTTCAAGGAAGCCTTCGATGTTGTACCCGCCAAGAAGGTAGGTAGTGTACATGACGTCTACGGTTTTGCGTATACAGATAAAATTCCTGAGTTCGAAAGAGCAGATCGATTATATGACAAATGGAAAGCAGCCGAAGAAAAGAGACTTGGCTCAGTTGGCATGTCAAAAGCACAGATGGAGTTTATGTTTAATGACATGACGATCTTTTGGGATGCTGGAAAGAATGGAAGCGCAGATTACCTAGATGAGCTGGCAAATGACTGGCTGATGCAGGCGGAATACAGCGCTCGAGAAAGCGGGTTTACAGAATTAGCTGATCGTATGAAGCAGAAGATAGATGAGATTAACCAGCACTTAAACCATAACTAACTCAAACTCAAATACGAGAAATGGATCATTATCGGCAATTGGACGACCGATATATGCATAATATCCAGATAAGACCTGCCGCTGATGTTCCTTGTCACGATACGACTCGTGGTCGCCAGTATTGAGCGGGATTTCTTGAAACGTCGTTTGATTCTTATTGGTTATCTTAGCTTTCCCGACAATCTCTTTCGTTTCTGAGTTCTGAATATTGACGAGGTCGCCAATGTTTAAGTAGTCGTATTTGTTTCCAAAGCGGTATGTGGTCACCTTCCGACCTGACAATATAAAGCCAATCAGTTCTGGGGCGAAGGGTATGATGTTCGGACCGGGTTTGTACTCAGCCGGATTGACAGACGTATGATCTGGTGCAGAAAATGAATCACTCATAGTATTACCTCTCGTATCGTTTCCGGCACATCTACCTCAACCATGAACCCTTGTTTGGGGTAATCAATCAGACGATTCACCTCAGCAATTAAGCGTTGGGCAGCTCTACCTGGTACCTTTTCATCCATCCATTGTATGTATTCCTCGAGAGAATAGTCACTTGGGCACGCTATCGTTTCAATATCTGGAAATTCCTTCTTGAAGGTAGCCACAATACGCCGCATCATGAACGGACGATTTACGAGAATTACTGTCTGAGCTTCAATTCCTGCTTCGATGAGCTTCTGTATACCAAAGCGAATATTCTCTCCAGTGTTTGTCGCTGCAGTTTCCAGAGTAATGTCTTCACGTAGGACGCCAAGCTTCTCGACAACTCGACAAAGTACTACCGCTTCAGGTTCCTGAGCTTCCTTGCCGGTAAATTCTCCATGTCCACCAGTAATCAGGAGCTTTGGAGCATAGCCGTCCTGGTATAACGAAGCTGCTTTCTCTGCGGACTTTATATCCTGAGAACCGAACAGAAAAATAGCGTCTGCTTTACGTGG
>CAZWNK010000049.1:0-4888 GCA_964635445.1 uncultured Candidatus Saccharibacteria bacterium
CCAGTACCTTTGCGACGTACGGTGTGATCGCGTATTTACAACAACAGTACGGTTTGGCAGGTTTTTGTTTCACAATCGTAGGGGCATTATTGGCGTATGTCTGGTTCAACATTTTCCCAGCTCGCTTCATGATGGGGGACGTGGGGTCGTTTGCGTTAGGGACGGCACTGGGTGTGGTGGCGATGTTGACGAACACGGTGGTGATCTTACCGATTATCGGACTAGTCTTTGTCATCGAAGCTGGCTCGAGCGCTCTGCAAATCCTATCCAAGAAAATTTTGAAACGAAAAATCTTTAAGTCGGCACCAATTCATCATCACTTTGAAGCTATGGGCTGGCCCGAGACTAAAGTAACGATGCGTTTTTGGGTCATAGGACAGGTCGCAGGCGCTCTCGGACTTGTGCTTGCTCTTCTCGGTGGTCACATTTAGGCTAAAAAGTCAGTAGCCTGATTCCAAAATTCAGAAAGGGAAGACAAACATGGATAGTAGGAGGGAACAATCAAGACTGGCGGTGCGAAAACACAAGCCTGACTATATGATCGTGTTGTTGACCGGGCTGTTGCTACTCACGGGGTTGATATTGATTTTTGCCTTGAGTCCTGGCTTAAGTAAATTACATGGTGGGGCAGTGGGCGAGCAATACTACACCATCAGGCAGCTTATCGCGATCGGCATCGGAATCGGTGCCTTTATCGGCGCGATGCTGGTGCCATTTCGGTTTTGGTTGAAAAGTGTACCCGTCATGCTCGGCGTAACGGCATTGGTCTGTCTCCTGATTGCTATTCCAGGATCGCCGTTCCGTGTCACAGCTTTGGGAGCGACACGGTGGTTTGCGATCGGATCTTTTAGTTTTCAGCCCGCAGAGTTGATTAAATTCTCGGTGCTTATGTATGCGGCACAGTTCCTCGCTAATCGCCAAAAACAGGGAAAGTTGAACGATACGCAAGAAACTTTGATTCCGTTTGGTGTCATGACCGGCGTTATCGCTTTTATCGTCGTGATCTTACAAAAGGACATGGGTTCAATGATGGTACTACTCGCTATGCTGGGTTCGATGCTGTATATAGCTGGCGTGCGACTCAAGACGTTGGGTTACATCGTCGTTAGTCTTACGGTTCCAATCATGCTCGCGATCGTGTTGGCTCCTCACCGTATTTCTCGCCTCACGACATTCCTCAATCCTGATCGCGACTGTCAGGGTGCCGGTTGGCATATTTGTCAGTCGCTGATTGCCGTCGGATCGGGCGGTGTTTTTGGTGTTGGCTTGGGTAAAAGTGTTCAAGCAGCTGGCTATCTGCCTGAAGCAGCAAACGATTCGATATTTTCGATCTTCGCTGAAAAATTTGGTTTCATCGGTTCGGTTGTGCTGCTCGTTATGTTTGCAGTCTTGATCTTACGAATTATAAAAGTAGCTGATAAGACGTTAAATCCGACTGCTCGACTTGTCGCAACGGGTATATTTGCATGGCTGACTGCGCACGTCCTCATCAATATCGGCGCAATGTTAAGTCTTATGCCGCTGAAAGGCATCACATTGCCTCTGATTAGCTCTGGAGGGACGAGTATTATCTTTATCATGGCTGCGCTCGGTGTTGTGTTTCATATTTCACGCTATACTTCTCATCAACCAGTTGATACGCTGAATACTGATGCAGGTAGACGACCGGTTATGAGATCGAGTTATTCCAGTTACACACCAGTACACAAGAAACGACGAGGCTAATATGGCAAGTAAGCGAACACGTATCGTGGTTACGGGTGGCGGGACAGGTGGTCATATCACACCTCTTCTCGCTGTTATTGCTGCAGTACACTCCCAAGCGCCTGAAGCTGAGATCGTCTACATTGGCGAGCGAGGCGGAAAGTTTCAGGAACTACTGCACGACAACGGTCCAATCTCACGCATCAAACGCGTTTCGGCGGGTAAATGGCGCCGCTATCATGGTGTAAAGGCTCATCAAGTACGGATCGCCGAAAGACTGAAAAATGTTCGTGATTTTTTCATGGTCATAGTAGGATTTTTTGAATCACTCGTATTTTTGGTTACGCATCGGCCTAAAGTAGTCTTTTCAAAAGGAGGTTTCGTCGCACTGCCCGTGGGTGTCGCAGCGGCAGTTTTGCGAATCCCTATCGTAACCCATGACTCAGACTCCGTACCAGGACTAACCAATCGCGTGCTGTCTCGCTGGGCTGTGGCGTGCGCCGTCGGTATGCCCGTAGAGCTTTATAATTACCCTACACACAAACTCCACTACACTGGCGTTCCGCTCAACAAAGCATTTGAAAGTTTGTCGCCTCGTGATGAGCAGGAAGTTCGAGAAAAATACGGCTTCGATACCTCGACTCCGATCGTCCTGATAACAGGGGGTAGCTTGGGCTCTCCGATTATCAATGACGCGATGGTAGCCATCATGCCCGAACTCGTCAAAAACGCATACGTTATTCATCATACCGGGAAAAAACATATTCAATCTGTTGTGGATACATATGATAAAACTCTGGATACTACAGCCCGGAAAAGAGTCGTAGCCGAAGCATTCATCTATAACATGCCACAGTGTCTGTATGCGTCGAAAGTGATCGTCACACGAGCGGGGGCAACACTGATAGCCGAGCTCCAGGTTCTTGCAAAAGCCTCGATCATCATACCAAGTACAGTTCTTGCTGAAGGTCATCAGGTGAAAAACGTCGAGAGTCTCGAATCGCGCAAGGCCGCGATCGTCATCCAAGAAGCAGTGCTTCAAGAAAACCCGGGTCTTTTGCTGCAAACTATCCAAGAACTTCTTGATAATGATGATCGAAATAGGCAATTAGGAGAAGCGTTACACGAACTTGCTCGTCCACACGCCGCAGAAGATATCGCGAAAGTCATACTTGAGGTGAGCGGGGCATGAAACTGCTGGGGTGGCGAAAAAAATCAGAGGAGTTAGAAGCACGACCAACCCAAAGTAGGCGCGTTGTAGCATCCGAACAAAGAACGAACACTTTTCGATACTACAGACAGTCTGATCCTGATCCCGAGACAAAACATGGACAAGAACTTATCAAGCGACAACGTCGTCTGGCGATAACAAAAGCCATACGGGGGAAGAGGGGAATGGTAGTTTTTGGCTGTATCCTGCTCATTGTTGTATGGGCAGGGAACATTTCTCATGTTGTAGTTGGCACAATAGTAGACAATAGAGTAGGGCAAGCTGATGCCCAAGATGTGCGTTCAGTTCAAACTATTGTGTCATCTGGTGGACTCCGGAATCACTACATGTTGACTCTGGATGAGCGCTCAGTAACTTCGCGCATTCGTGATAAGCGTCCTGATATCTTGGCCGTCCGATACTCATTCTCGCCATTTCGAGGTACCCTGAATGTCGATTTGGTACAAAGTCCGACTGTCCTGATCGTACAAAACAAAGATAACTATGCCTTCCTCAATCTTGATGGTGTCGTAAGTCAGGTCAAACATGAAGCTCCAAGTACCTACGAGCTCAACGTGTACCCTTTGCTCGTCGATGATAGTAGTCTTTCTATGGAATCGGGTAAAGTATACATACCGAAGGATATCGTGGTGTTTATTCGAGACGTCGAGAAAGCTGCCAAAGGGAAGACATTGGAGAAACACGCGTACAGTTTGCCAACCGTACCAAGGGAGATACGGGTCAAATTTGTCGATGTGCCGTACTACATCAAACTCAGCACCATGCAGCCAGCGCGGGATCAATTGCAAGCTATAGTCGATATTCGAAGTTATCTAAAGAAAAGCTCCATGACACCTACCGAATATGTTGACCTACGAGTGCCTGAGAAGGCGTATTATCGCTAACGCTTATGAGAGGAACCCGAACAGTTCCTCTTAAAAATAAACGCTAGCAATATTCTTATTCATAGAAACATGGTTTAATTAGCGTCAAGTGATCTATCAATCTGATGGATTGCGGCAACTGAAACTTCAACCACAGTACTCAAAGCTTCTCGGGAAGCTCCCCGGTGTACTCTTCGGGGCAGTTTTCACGCTCATCGTACTGGCCTTTCTGGCCTTCGCTATGACTCATGACTCGAGGTGAGCGTGATGACGATGCTCCGGTACGGCTTCATGTTGATGTACAGCGTGTTCCTGCTGTGGCTACGTGGCGCAGCCCATGTCTACCTCGATAAGTGGCGAGAGGACTGCTCGACATGGTATGAACGCATGGACGCCTCGAGTCATCCTACCGGAATTCGGGCGACGATCTTCACCAGGAGGTGAGTAGAGTGGTTATAGTGCTCTCACTAATCTTGGTACTGGTCATCGCCCAGATGATCCGGTACCTCTGGAAGAGTGGAGAACTGTGGAAGTGGCGTCCATAGGCCTGAATGGGGTGAGACGGGGAAGGCAGCAGGAGCGCCCTCTTACGACACCCCAGCCGGGCACATTCTCTTATCGATATTTACATTATGAATATACGAATAGCGTGAGACTTTAAAAACCCCTTTCTCACCCTACTCTCATGTTCGTAATTTGTTCTTCTAGTAAAACAAGTGCTGAAATTACAAAAACATATAACATACTCAGAAATAACGAATGTCAAATAATGGGGAAAAGGGGAAGTAGGGCGCACAATAAAAAGACACGTGTCTGAACACAAAAAGTATATAGAATACAACAAAGAGGACGATTGTCAAATATATCACATCCCCAGTCGTGGCTGTGGATAAGTTTTCACGGCGTACTTTCACGCCGGAGAGCAGCAGTCAGGACGTTATACTATACGGGCACAAGGGCTCGTACTGGTCGGAGACAATTAGTTGTTGATGTGTGGTCACTCTGCAGTGATTTCCCCCGTTAGAGGATGACCTACTACTCAACTATAGTTAATAGATCAAGCGTCGTAAAAGATATATTGTACGACATC
>CAZWNK010000050.1:0-4552 GCA_964635445.1 uncultured Candidatus Saccharibacteria bacterium
TTACCGCGATTTGCTCCCAATAGCGAGAAGATAAACCGTATAGCTAGCAAACCCACGATAATACTGGTGATGAAATATACAAACCGCTGCAACATCGTGACACCATTGTGTGTAACTGCTGGCTCTGCGACGTCTGGATCATCTGTTACCACTTCTCTCACTTGATGTACTCGTACTGCCATTGCTGTATCCTCCTTAACTACACCTAAGGATATAGTTCCGCCTCCACCGAGGCAGTGGCATTTCTTACAAATCCAACCGCTCGCTCTATTTCATATATACACACTAGTTGCCTTTCGCTTACGTTCGCACTACTCCTAGACAACTCTGGTCGTATGCAGTGCAAGGAAGTAATGAGGAGCGAAGCGAGGTGTATATGTAATACATCGAGTGAGCACCGGAGTTACTGACGCCGCAATGTATACGAGAGCACCTGCAGAATCTCGAGCTCCGCTCGAGAACAGGCAGGTGCGGCAGAGTCGTCTAGAAGTGGGTGCGAGTGTGCTGCATAGAATACGCCCAATTCGCATCCGTCTTCTTATGCGGATTGAATATATTGTGCGGGTCGAATATTTCTTTGACCCGTTTGAAATACCCGAACACCTCCTGACCATACATGTCAGGCAAGAATGCTCCTCGGATCATACCGTCGTTGTGCTCACCGGCGAGCGAGCCCTCGTACTTCAGGATAAGCTGGTTTATTTCATGCATCGCAGGCTCGAGTTTCTGTTTATCGCTCTCTTTCTCAACATTCATAAGTGGGATGATATGAAAATTACCATCACCCATATGTCCGGCTATAGTAGCGATAAAATCGTATTTCTTGATGAGGGCACTTATCTCGGGCAGAAATTGTGGTAGGTATTTGGGCTGCACGATCAAGTCATCCATAAAGGGTGCCGTATGTTTATCTTTGACTTTTTGACGCAGGATATTGAAGCTTTCACGGCGCATGATCCAGAATTTTTTGGCTTTGGCTTCAGTCTCATCTTCTTCAAATACAGCCTCGTGGTCGTATGCTTTCAGATCTTCTCGAAGCTGGTGTACTTTTTGCTTAATCTCGTCAGGTGACTCACCATCAAACTCCACGAGTAAGACCATCTGAGGTATTCGTCTAAATAATTTCAGAGCTTCTGGGATCAACTGCATCACCAACTTCACAAGGCCAAGCCAACCGAGTTGTTTACGGAAAAAAGTGACGAGCTTAAAGCTTGTGACGAGTGTGTAATTGTCAAAGCCTTCAAAAGCCGCAGGGTTGTGCTGCAATACGAGATTGATGATATCCGCGAGATCCTTAATGGTACGCAGAAATATTACCAGGGTCCCGTTGTGTGATGGATGGGGTACGAGACGGAATTTGATGTCAGTTACGATGCCGAGCGTGCCTTGCGAGCCGGTGATAAGTCGAGTGAGATCGAAGATACCTGCCTCGCGGTCCCAGACATTCCATAGATGATAGCCTGTCGAATCTTTTGAGACATGCGGCTTGGCGGCCATAATCGCATCGTAATGATTCTCGATGAGCTCGAAGACCTCTTTGTAGAGATTTCCCTCGTAATCACCCTGGGCCATTTTGGCAATCAACTCTTTTTTGGTCAGCGGTTTGACGATATATTCGTTGCCATCACCAAACACAACTCTGAGCTCATTCACAAAATTTTCTACTTTGCCGAACTGGAGCGACTTCTCGCCGCCAGCGTTGTTAGCTACCATACCGCCCACGGTACAGATCGCTCGAGAAGCAGGATAGCTGGGCATCCAAACTCCTTTTTCCAATGTCTTGGGCTCGAAATCTCGATAGTAAACCCCCGGCTGTACTTTGGCTTCGGTCGCGCTCACATTCAGAGTCTGATTGAAATACTTGGTCATATCGAGCACGATCGAATCATTGATCGCACCTCCTGACATGCAGGTACCAGCACTCCGTGCAGTGAGAGAGAGGCGAGGATTTTCCACTTTGCTCTCAGTGACGTATTTGACCAAGGCCTGGATGTCAGCAGAATCTTTTGGTGCCACCACTACCTCAGGCTTTAGTTCGAAGATACTTGCATCATGGCTATACAATTCACGAGTTTCATCTGAAGTATCTATCTCGCCTTTAACAATAGATCGCAGCTCCTCTGCCAAATTGGTCATGCTTTCAGTCTATCACGAAGTAGTCTCTTGCGAGGGCTCCTTTGGTGTTCTACGAGAACGCTGTCCACCAATCTTACCTGCTTCACTTGCTCGTTTCGGATTATTCTTAAAATTCCCGCCGCTCACTTGTCCGCCTTTACGTCCAGCACGGGCATGACCCTCAGGATCCCCATGCCATCCTCGTCGTTTGATTTTGTTCTCGCCTTTATCAGCCATGATTCCCTCCGGACATTTATTGCTTGGCTGAGCTTAGAGTAAACCGATAACGAGATCCGGCACCGTAATTTTTTTCACTGCAGTCGAGGCCAAATCAAGACACCGAGGACATCTTCCTGCCTAACACTTCCCTGGGTACGACTGTCAGTACTGTAGTCAGGATTGTCACCAAGCAAATATACCCAATCATCAGTACACCGACTGATTCTCTTCACCACTTCTCGCTTATCTTGCAAAGCTATGACGACATCCCCGACAGCTGGTCTTTTATGTCGAGCAACGACGAGCTGACCCTCATGAAGTGTCGGCTCCATACTTCTTCCTACTACTCTACGTATACGAAGCATGGTCTATGATTGTTTGGAATCTGCGAAGATGTGCGCGATCTCATGGACCATATCGACGAGCTTTTGACACTCTTCAGCACTCACAGTCTGCTTCACTTTGCCGCACTGCTTAGCAGCTTGCCACATCGTGTCATGAAGGCTGGGGAATTTTTCGAGATGTTCAGATTTGAAATAATCACTCCACAGGATGTAGATCTGATCTTTGCATTTCCGTGCATGTTCTTCCTTGGTCGCGACCATACGCACAAAGTTATTACGCGTTTCGAAGCTATTATCATCTGGTAGGTCGTTGATTTTTTCCACCATTTTGGCACACGTCACCGCCGCATGTGTCATCGTGTCTGTCTCGTAGATACCGCATGGTACATCACAGTGAGCATAGACTGGTTTAATAAATCTCATAGATTCTCTCCGGTTATTTCTTACTCAGTATAACAATTTACTGATTTATAACTTTATAGCGAAGATGCAAGAACGAATTGTTAAGTGTTCTAGACTCAATCAATTCAAGTAGTTTGAGTAGATCGAGATCATCTTCAGTCTCCAAACTTTTACCGTCAACGAGAGTTGAAGTGTCTTTGCCGCCGACAAGGACAGGAGCCACTACTATAGACACTTCATCAATAAGCCCAGCTCTGATAAAGATCGAGTTAAGTTCCCCACCAGACTGAACAGTAATTCGATCTGTTTTGTCTTCGAAAGATTCGAACAGTCTTACAAAATCAATCTCGTCATCAAATTGCATGACGTGTAGATTATTATCCTGAACCTCTAGGACTGGATGGTTTTTATTAGTGGTCGCAATGAAAAGCTCTTTCGTTCGCTTTAGTAGATTCTCAACACCCAATCGTGTCAAATGCGGCTTATTGTCGATGATGATAAAGCTGACTGGAAGTTTTTCAATAGAATCTTTAGTATTATTCCATCCAACCTTCGCCATAACTCTCCCTGAGTTCAAAGAAAATAAATCTGTCTCTTCCTCAAGGGCGTAGTACTGACCGACTCCTTCTTTAAGACCATTTATACGATGAAAGTCTCTGTCAAAGTCACGTTGATCTGAAGCACCAGTTGAGATTTTTCCATCTAATGACATCATCAAAAATAGCGTGGTATAGGGCTTAGTCATAACTCAATCATAGCAAACTATATCCCCAGGCTTAGTAAGAAACCGATCAAGAGGTTAGTTTTTAAGAGGATTCGAGCCGGCATCTTGCTCCGCCTTCCTATGAGAGTGGCGGAGATGCTTGTCATCGTGCCAGCGCCTCTTAAGAGCTAACCACTTGATAGTGTTTTGCTAGGTGCCTGGTCGTTTCTTTGGCTACTTTCTTCGTCGATACAAGAAAGTAGCGAGTCGGTTCCTCGATAAGGAACAAAACTCTTGCGTTTTTATTTGTGACAGCGTATATTTCAAGCAAGCACATTTTCAAAAATAAACACCAATAAAAATGATATGTGCAAAAACCACCACAACAACATTTATTAAATACGCCTCACTCGAGGCGTATTTTAGTTCCAGTCGCGAACAGACCACCGTCGTACAGTTTCTTTGTCTGTAAGCACACTACGTCGTAGATAACAAAAGCCAAGCGGAGCGCTTGGTTCTCTCCAAAGCACCGTAGGACCCAACATTTCCAATTCATCTCCCGATACAGCATCAGTTGACGTCATTTCTAGTGGTTTCGGTTGCTCATTGCGTCCCAGATTTAACAAACCTTCAACGCAAGGCTTGTCAAAATAGCGATCAGGGCTCGAGGGTGCTCTCCTCGCTTCGGATTCGTATCCAAATGGTTCGTCACTACAGTTCTCAAATCCACTACTTCCCATACATCACCCTTTCTGGCTTTGTTCTTGTC
>CAZWNK010000051.1:0-4451 GCA_964635445.1 uncultured Candidatus Saccharibacteria bacterium
AAAAGAGTCGTTTGCCTAGCTTCCGCCCGATGGTATATCCAGTACTGTTTCCGATGATCGCAGCAAGTATCACGAGTGGAACAAGTACGTATATATTGAGGAGTTGTTGGGACGCCAAGAATCCAGCCGTAAAGAGTAGTGAGTCACCAGGCAGGAAAAACCCTACCATCATACCGCATTCGGCGAACACCATGAGCAATATACCCAGTAGTCCGGCCGACTTGATAAACGTTTGAAGATCAAAATGCAACATATCTATCCCTCGCTTTATGATTTTGGTAAATGATCATACAAGTGATCGAGGCTATATGAATTTCTCATCGAGCCTACCACGTCTTGTAATGATACACCGATTTTAACCCCGGCATTTAATGTTCCATGAGGATCGAAGAGTTGTTTTACTTTCATCATCAGATCAAACGCCTTATCACCAAATTGAGCCCGGGTATACACAGCCCGCAAACGACCATCGTTGTGTTGAGCTGATGTGCTTCCACCGAGCTTCAAAACACCCTTGTAGTAGTCGTGCATGAAACGGATGAGTCGTTGTTTATTAGCATCAGGGCCCAAGTCGGTAACGGGCATAAAATGCAGATTTCCATCGCCAACATGACCCCAGACAGCCGGCTTGATGCCGTGCTGTTCGGATACAGCATATATGTGATCGAGGAGTGCGGGCCATACAGACGGCGCCACTATCGCATCATCGACGACCGGTATTGCACGCCCTGAAGCTGTGCTTGCCGTCCACACGACACTCGCTGCGTCGCGAATTTTCCATAGATTTTCATGTTCTTGTTCGGTCTCAGGTACGACAAGTGAGGTCGCTAGATCGACCATTTCCTTCTCGACCTTTTTCTGGAGGTGCTTCCGCTTGCGTGCAGACGATTCATCAAACTCGATAAGCAGAGTGATTGGTGCATATGGAGGGGTCAGAATTTTGGATAAAAGCTCAGGATTTTGTGTCGCAACAAACTCTAGGAGGTTTTTGTCCACCATCTCGAGTGCGCTTGGTTTGAGTTTGAGTATTTTTTGAACTGCGTCGGCAGCCTTGGATATCTCATCAAATACCGCACCCATACGAAGTGGCGTAGGGTTATAGCTTTTGGTCCCCAGAGTGGCCTCGGTGATGATACCGAGCGTACCTTGTGATCCTACAAACAGTGGCGTCAGATCAAATGAGCCATCTTTATCTTTGATCGTATGCAAAGCGTAGCCTGCTGTGTTTTTCGTGACTGGTCTATTTGTGTCTGGACCTGTCGCGATGCTAGACACGACATCCTGGTTGGATTCTAAAAGATCATCAAGAGATCGATATATTTCGCCTTCGAATGTTTTGAGTTCTTTTTTCTTGCGTAGTTCTCGTCTGTTCAATCGCTTCGTGACAATCACATCACCGTTGGCGAGCACTACCTCTAGACTGTCGACATATGACCGCATCGAACCGTACTTAACAGTTTTTTCGCCTGAAGCATTATTGGCAACGGCTCCACCTACGGTTGAGTAGTTGATCGATGCAGGATACGGTGGCAAAAATCGTCCATGTATATGAAGTGCTTGTTGGAGCTTGTCAAAATTGATACCAGGTTGGATACGTACCTCGCCTTTTCCTGAATCAAAACTCATGACTTTATGCATATGTGCCGGAAAAACAAGCATGATACCCGACCCGATGGCGCCACCCGAAAGATCAGTACCGCTTCCGCGTGCCGTGATCGGGATCACTTTGCCTCGTTCGGCGAGCTGCCAGGTGAAGCGCGCAACCTTTCTGACATCGGTGGTCGATCGAGGATAGACGATCACGGATGGAGTGATGCGAAATATGCTAGCGTCGGTCGCAAAATACTCCCGAGCATCACTCGTATCTATCACTTCACCAGTGACATGCTCCTGGAGATATTGAACCAACTTGCTCATGCTTACTTTAGAGTTTACACGACATCTGCCACATCAGCTATACACGATACGGCTCAGTCGACTAGCATGTCAGTACAATACTACTCAGCCCAAGTTTTCTGTGGAGCAGGTTTTATCTTTGGTGCTGTCACGGTACATTTTGGTTTTGCTGGATTGAAGCCAGAGTCATCATATTGTGCTTGCGTACAGCTGGGCTTGTCAGCGCCGGTCACCGGCACGACAAAATTTGCAATAACCTTGGGATTGGCCGGATCAGTTTTACCTTGGACCTGCAAGATACAGACATTTGTAAAGTTTGAGAATTTACTCGGGAATACCCCACCACCACGAGCGTTGACTGTCAGCACGGCCTTATTGCCGAAGGCGACGCCCGCGTTATTGACCATCTGAAAACTCACATCATATGAACCATTGGTCGTAAATGTTTGCCCGTATGATACCGGGATCGCAACCCATACTGTACCCATATCGCCTGTCGGATCGCTCTTCAACTCAGTCGAACTACCGAGATTGTTGCTATTACTTGCGGTATACGTCCCGAGTTGTGTACCTTGCGCATCGGGATCAGGCATTTTGCCTTTGTTGGCATAGTACTGCAAGCAAAATGCGCCGTCGGTAATCGTATCAATACTATGGAAATATGGATTGGAGCTTTGTAGATGTGTTGCTGTTGGATCACATACACCTTTGCCCGAGCCCACTTTCCATGCAGCAGTACCAGTATTCTGAATCTGCACTACGACGACTCCCTGATCTGTATATCCACCACAACCGAGCTCAGAATATGAAGGATCCACACTCACTCGTGTCGAGACATTTGTAGCCAGGTAATTTCTAGTCGGTTCATTGATAAAGATATTGCCTCGGAACTTGTCTTTCATCCAATTTACGTCATCCTGAAGTGATACGTAACTGCCTGATGCACTAGAGGTCTTATACGCGCTGAGATCACAGTCATTGCTTGGATGCAGATTGGGCACATAAAACGTAGTCAAACAAGCATTGTAGCCGTCGGCAGTAGGCGCACCCGAACAATCACTCGTCGCATTGGACTTGAGCAAGACATAGCCACCGACGAATGCGCCTGCAATAGCAAACAAAGCCAGTACCAGAAGTGGCAGTCGTTTACCGATACTGAGTTTGCTTTTGAGTTCTTTGTTATTGACTGACTTCGATGCGGTCTGAACGCGTGGCTTCAATACTTGTTTGGGTTTTGTCATGATAGTTCCGATTATGCTTTTGGTTTTAGTATATAGAGATACCTATCTGGAGTCAATGTTATTTGGTAAGCGGCGGATTTCGATACAAAGCCGGCGTATTGACCAGTGATGTTCCGGAGTTGTGCTCCATCGAACAGTATGCGATCTCACCAAACGGTTTGTTGGTGGGATCGGCCATCACCCACCACATCGTGTACCATCCATCCTGCGGTTTAGTTTTGTCGGGCTTTACTGGTAATTTCAAAGAAGCAGTAAACTCTACCGTTTCTCCAGGTTTCGCGACATCACGTTTCTCTGTACCTTTATCAGTAACGACATCATATTGACCCGTGAAGAAATACTTACCGAAAGTTGTATTGGCATTGGGTGCGATCAGTCGGATGTTTTTAGAATTCCAGTCGACTGATCCCGTATTTTTGAATCGCACTTTATATGTGACATCTTTGTCGTCGTTTTTGAAAACCGTTCCTCCGCCTTTTGCATTTGTACATTCGACAGCTTTTGTGCCATCTGAGTCCAATGGTATATATGAATCGTATCCAGGAGAGCTGTCTGATCCCTTGGCATCTTTGTTTCGTCCTTTGATGCTATTCAGCGTACGAGTGTACGGCTCTTTCTTATTATCTTTCAGCGTATAAATCGCATCGACACCTAGGGGGTCCGCCATTTCGTATGTGAGGTCAGTCATAGCATACGCCCATGTACTCGCGCAGTAGCGCTCGTCATTATTGACGGCATATACCCACTTGGTATTTCCGTCCGCTTGCTTCTGAAGACAGGTGACCGAATCCACCTTGGCAGGCACGGGTTCACTCTTCGTTTCAGATGAATTTTTGCGATGGCGAAGCGTTTGCACGCTAAAGATAATGCCAGCGACCAAGATAAGCGCCCCGAGCAACATAAATACACGTCCGTATCGTGAAGGAGTATGTACGGGCCCAGAAGAAGATTCAATTTTGACAAGAGTTGGTTGCGGGGGCGTCTGTGCATCAGCTGGTGCTTGCTCAACCTGTGGTGATGTTTCGTCTGACATTGACGTCGTAACCCTCGCTAGTTGTAGTCAGTGTAACTTATGCTTACTTCAGAATCAACCGAGAGCGACAGGTATGCGTGCGGATGAGAGGACTTCGTCACATCCCGCGACCCCGAAACTTCTGCCGTGCCAACAAGTTGTCAGGTGAAGGTTACCTTGCGAATTGCCACAGGCAATTCGCATCTATCGGTTCAGGTCCTCAACCATATTACCAACAAAAAATACCCCACATTTGTGAGGTGTTTTTGTTGGTGCGGATGAGAGGACTTGAACCTCCACAG
>CAZWNK010000052.1:0-4412 GCA_964635445.1 uncultured Candidatus Saccharibacteria bacterium
CGTGTCGCTATCAGTCGCGTTATCCTGGTTGACGACATAGAGTCTTGCCAGGCCGATGTAGCCTTTATCCGTATAGTCCCATGCGCCTGAACTAAGATTTCCTACCGTACCCGTTACGCGGTCGATGATACCATCGTCATTAAAATCCCACCGATATTCTTTGATGGTCGTCGAACTACTTGAACTCGTTGCAGAATTGAAATCCTTGGCATATTGATTTGAAACACTCCCTGTATACGGTCCCTGGATAACAGCAACAGGGTTTGTAAATTGAAACTCCAGAATATCACGAAGCGGCTGAACGATAATCTCCCCACCTGACTCGTCGTAGCGGCCATTAGTACCATTCACAAAACGAATTAGTTGCATGTGAGCAGTCGCTTGGTTGTAGACTGGCTGCTGCAGTACCGATATGCTGATGTCTTTTGCGACAGTTTTGGCGATCTCGCCATCAACACTCAAACCCGTAAGCGGCTCGACACTTTTGAGATTGGAAGGATCCCAATCTCGAGCAGGTTCCATGTTCATGACTACTATCTTTTTGACAGAATCAGAATTCCAATCAGCAGACAATGCCATATCGATTCCCGAAAGCAAAGCCGCTGCAGTGCCGTCAGAGTTCTTGCATCCGGGTTCTATATACTGGATGCCTTTGACGATATCATCGAAGTTACTCGTAAATGACATGGTCTGCTTAGCAACAAACGGATTGACTACATATTTGCCGATATCACAGTACTGGGTTACTCCTATACGCGCATTGGGATACTCTCGCAAAATAGCCTTCGTATAATTTTTCGCCCACCCTTGAATAGAAGAATTTACTTTTGCCATGTTTGGGGTAACTTCTCGCACCAACATGATATCGGTTGGTTTTTGATGCTCTTGCTGTAACGATAGCTGCTCTTGACTCTTGAGTAACTCGCGAGCTTCGAGGGCAGATTTGAGCCTCGCCGCAATTTCATCAGTCGCCTGAGGAATCCATACGTCAGAGTAGTGTTGATGTGCATGAATATTTGCAGGTGACACTACACTGCTACACACGAAATCCCCGGCATTACACCAACTTCCGACCCTTCCGTATAGATAATCGGGAATGTATGGATTTCGAGTATCAAGCGCGCCGCCATATTTGGCATATTCAAAATCCCCTCTGAGCCACGGAGCTTGTGCTGCTTGGGCTTGTCCAAGTTCGTGGCTTTTGAAGCTTGGGTCCGCAATAGTCTTCATCTGCGCCAGCGAGAGAAATCGAGCGTTTGGATTAGCTTGGTAAATTGGCCCGGGATTAAATTTCGGGTCACCGAATAAAGCCACAAAAGTCAGTTTATTGCCGACGTTTTTCGGCAATCGCCACAACGTCTCACCCACGACTTGCGCCCCTTGCGAATACCCGCCCAGTACAATTTTTTGATCAGGACATTCAACTACCCTATCTTCCAGGAATCCTGTTAGTTCTTGGACTCCATCTTCAACACTCTGAGGATAATCTCCACCTGTCAGTCGCGCGATCGTCCATTCGGCACTTGCTGAATTTACCAAAGGTTGACCCCAGGGACCGACATTAACCGCAACATAACCTCGTGCATTGTAATGCTTTTCAAATTGGGTGAGATTGTATTGCTCAAATGAATACCCGTTACCTACCTTGGTGGGGATCGAGTCAAGAAAAAGTGCCGCTTCTTTAAGCCTGTTGTCGATGTTAAATTCTGAATCACCATATAATCGACCGGGCTGGCCTGATCCTCTAGCGAAAACTACAACTGCATCCTTACACCCGTCACCATAAACATTCGGCGCTGACTTAATGAAAATGACTGCTACCGTTACAATAAAAAATAAAAACACCCATCTTGCGATGGACAGCGCTCTGTCGCTATCAATTCTTGACCCAAACATATTCCACCTCAATCGTCACATTTGAGGAAAGTCCAATAAATTCAGGCTGGACTCTAAGTATCGCTGCATATTTCTTACCCCTACTCGAGACCGAGCAAGATCCTTTCGCTGCTGAATTTTCAGTGTTTATAATATTGCAGTTTTCAGATCTATTAACCTTATCAAACCCTGCTTTTTCTAGAATTGATTCAAATTCCTGCCGAGGGTCAGCGTTAATATTTGCGGCTCTATACTTTGTTACTAGCCCCGGACATGCTGGTCCCTCAGTAAAATTCTGGCACCAGCCAAAAACATCGCGTGTTTCTTGTCGGTACTGTTTCAGTTCCGTCCAGTCACTCGGCAAGTTCAGTTTTTTATACTCAGTTTCAAGCGCATCGTACTTCGGACTCACATGAAATGTGACTCCCACAAAATAAAGAACAAGTACAACAACGCAAATTAGAGGAATACTCCAAAGCAGCAGTCGCCCTAGTTTCCACTGATGCCCATTCATAATTTTCATAATACTCTTATGCTTCAGAAACGAAAAGAACCGAAGCGAGTGTTGATGAGGGCGTAGACTGGAAGCCTACAAACACTACGTTCGGTTCTGCCCCGGGGCGCGCGGATGTACCGCTCTTGGCACCTCTTTCGGGGCTTTGCGTCCATGGTGATGTTCACGCCGCCGGCGTCGGAGCGGGCCGGTACGGCACGAGGAGATCGAGGAGCTGTTGAGTTGGCCAGATGATGCTGTCATCATCTTCCGTTTTCCTTGTGCCGAGCAGTCCGCTCGAAACCAACATCTCGATGCCGGTTCGGACCAACTGGTCGACATGAGGCTCTTTGAACTCCAGATCACCGTCCACCGGCACTTCGGGCTCTTGTTCCCGCAAGGCCTCCAGGAGACACTTGACACTCACAGCCACCCAGCGCCGGTACGAGACCTGAAGACGCAGGATGCGCCGCGCCGCTTCACGTTCGGCCGCCGTCTCGAGACGGTATGACTTGGTCGAGGACAGCAATGCAATGCTGTACTCGCTGGGACGGCCCGGCAACTCCATGCCCTTAGGGATCGGGTGGTACGCCCAGTCCTTGAGTTCGGGCACCGACCAGAAGGGGGACATATTCCTGCCACTTATCAGTTTCAATGACCTGACTTTCTACTCGTGAGCTGTACGCTCAACTATTCACCATGAATAGCCGTACTATTAAACAATATTGATGTAATTATTTCAATACTTACGCGGTCTTCGTCTTGGCAGTTTGATTTTTCAAAACCGCGAGTCGTTCTACAAATTTGTCAGCAGATTCCTGAAATTGCAGGACTTTTAGTGCTCCCGCTAGGACGTAGAGCTCACTCAGCATGTCATCCTGAATGTGATCGAGTCCCTCGATCTTGCGAAACACATCCTCGACTTTATTTACCAACCACGTTTCCTCTGGAGATTTAGCGTTTGGGTCGACATAGTCTTGGTCGTCATGACCTACCACTTCCAGAGACCGTGCAGAATTATCGCGTTTACGAAGGTGCCCCCTCGAGATGAGATTGTTGATATGCACCGCGACGGTGGCCACAGAATTGTACGCACACCCGTTCATAATCTCGCGGTAACTTGGGCTGTAACCGTGTTGCTTGATGAAACCTTGGATATAGGTCAGGAGTTCGCGTTGTTTTTTGGTCGGACGAATCGTTTGTGTTTTGTTCATGATGAGCTCAGTATAGCACTCTTTTTTGGTGGCCGAGAGATGACAAAACCAGCCAAGCCCCACCATATATATGCAACGTCTTCATCGGCCCAGACATGTAGAAAAAGGCCAACCACGCTCAAGCCTACGAGACTTGCCAATAAACCGAGTGCCAAAGCAGAATCTCGGCGCACCCAGAGCGATACGGCCACCAAAAAAACAATGCCCACGAAGAGTAGTATGCCCAAAACGCCGACTTCCTGCCCCAGTTGCAAGTAGTAGTTCTCGCTAATCGAGGGTGCGAGAATCCGAAGTCTCCGAGAGGCAGGACCCGCAACACCCGGTCCGCGACCAAACGGATGTTGGGCGAGATCGCGCATACCCTCACGCAATGCCGTCAGATGCTGCTGATTGGAACTAGTTTGGTGAATACTGGAATCCGTATGGTAGATGAGATTTTGCACATAATGATTATGCCGAAAACCGAACGCCAGCAGCGCCAGGACGATCACAACTCCCCCGACGGCACGGACTTTTGTTTGTTGATAATTTCTCGCGGACAAAACAGCGACCACCAGTCCCGCTACGCCTAGCCCAATCCATGCCGACCGAGAATACGTGGCAAAAAGCGTGATCAAACTCAGTCCAATAATAAGCGGTATCAACCACGAAGGTATGTCTCGGTTCTTCTTGGCCTTGGCCATCAGGGCAAGAGCGATGCACATGGGCACCAACAAGTATGCGCCGAGAGGATTGGGGCCTCGGAGTGTCGAATTGATACGCACCAAATCTGGGCGCTGTTCATTTACAGTGGAAAACGGTCGTATGGTGTCAGGTCCATACCCGACGTG
>CAZWNK010000053.1:0-4327 GCA_964635445.1 uncultured Candidatus Saccharibacteria bacterium
CACACCAACACCCGGGGGAGAAAATACTATCACAGCCCCTCCTGTCGTAGTGAAATCTGGGAGTGGATCCGCCGTGAAGGGCGCAAAAACAACGACCAAGAAAGCCGCGTCAACCAAGTCGACCACAACCACAAAAGCCAAAGCAACGACCAGTTCTTCAAGTCGCTCCGAGGTAGACGATCCGCCACTCGCACCGACACAGCCAGTAAATCTGAGGCTTATCGTTCTAGCGGCTACTGGCGCAATCTTGTACGGTGCACTAGAATACCGCCATGATCTATCAAACGCTTTCTACAGACTCCGCCGCAACAGAAGCGCTCGGCGAGCGTCTGGGGCAAGTCTGTCGTGGCAATGAAGTTATTGAACTCATCAGCGATCTTGGAGGCGGGAAGACGACTTTTGTCCGTGGACTCGCGCGTGGGCTTGGTAGCAAGGATTCAGTCGCTAGTCCGACCTTTACTATCGTACGAGAGTACCAAGGCAGGCTGAAGCTCTATCATTTTGATTTCTATCGACTTCATGACGCGGGAGTGGTTGGGTCGGAAATGGCAGAGGTAATCCATGATCACGACGGTGTCGTGGCTATCGAGTGGGGGGAGGTCGTTCACGACATATTGCCTGATAAACGTATTCGCATCACTTTTTCGAAACGTGGTGATGACGATCGCGATATTATCGTGGAATATCCAGAAGAATGGGATTATATTGGCAAATCTTTGGAGGCGTCATGATTTTGACAATACGTACCGATAAGCCAGAAGCTGAACTTGGTTTATATGATCACCAGGCGCAGATTGATTATGTGGTGTGGCATGCACATCGAGAGTTGTCTGCGACTATTCATAGCAGGATCGAATCACTCCTGCACGCTCATCAACTCTCACTTACATCATTACGCGGTATCATTTGCTATAAAGGCCCAGGGTCATTTACAGGGCTCAGGATTGGATTGACTGTGGGGAACGCACTTGCCAGTAGCCTCAGAATCCCGATTGTGTCGCAAACGGGAGATGAATGGATCGAACGCGGCATTCAACATATTGAAGGTGGCGCAGATGAGAAAATTACCTTGCCAGAGTATGGTATGGATGTGCATATTACTGAACAGAAACGATAATCTGACTAGTGTAAAACGTTTGTTTATCGTATGATATTGACTAGGACTCTAGTTTGAGAGCCAATTAGATAGGTAATGATAATTCGTTGAACGGATGTAGCGAGACGTTGCTAAGGATGAGATTGCGATGCAACCAAGACTTGCGCATAACACTATGAAGGGTAGCTGCACAAAACAGAACAGGTAGATGTCTATCTGTTCTTGATGTGCGTTTCCGATCATAGTTTAGACATCCGACGATAGAAAGGAAAAACCATGGGACCAGCAGCTATTGCATTTACTATAGCGGGGGCTATTGCTGGCTATGTCATAAACATGACTACCACGCGACGCAAAATCGGGTCAGCTGCAGATGAAGCTGACAAGAAACTTGCAGAAGCAGAAAAAGAAGCGAGCAAGGCAGTGGCAAAAGCGCAGGAAGAGGCCAATAAACTGCTTGAAGAATCACGACGTGATGAACAGAAGCGTCGCAATGAACTCAAAGAGCTTGAGCAGCGTGTTGTTAATCGCGAAGAAACACTCGACAGAAAACTGGACGATCTTGATAAGCGCACTGAAGCATTACGCAGACAAGAAGGGGACGTCGAAAAGCTCAAGGATGAAATTCGGGATATTCGCACCAAACAGCAAGAGAAGCTAGAGAAAATTGCCGGTTTGTCCAAAAATGACGCCGCAGACAAGCTCATGCAGATGACCGAACGAGACATCAAAAACGATCTTCTCGGACTGATCAGTAAGCTCCAAAACGAAGCCAAAGAAAACGCTGAAGAGCAAGCGCAGGTTATCCTCACGAGTGCCATGGAACGTATGGCAAGTGAAGTGACTGCTGAGCGTACAGTCACGGCGGTAAAGTTGGAAGACGAGGAGATGAAAGGCCGTATCATTGGTAAAGAAGGCCGAAATATCCAAGCTTTGCAGCGAGCGACTGGCGTAGACATCCTTGTGGACGATACGCCGGGCATGATTGTGCTCAGCTCGTTTGATCCCGTCAGACGAGAGATAGCTCGTCAGGCACTCGAAATGCTTCTCAAAGATGGTCGCGTCCATCCGGGCCGTATCGAAGAAGTTGTCGAGAAAGCACAGAAAAACGTTGAGAAAGAAGTTGTTCGTGCAGCTGAAGATGCAGCACGAGAAGTTGGTATCATCGGAATTCCTAAAGAAGTATTACAACTTCTCGGCGAGCTAAAATATCGTACGTCGTATGGACAGAATGTGCTCAAGCACTCGACTGAGATGGCTCATATGGCTGGTCTCATTGCCGAGCAAATTGGTGCAGATGTCAAAGTATGTAAATATGCCGCACTCGTCCATGACCTTGGCAAGGCTTTGACACACAAAGTTGAAGGCAAGCACCATCATATCAGCGGTGAGATGCTGCGAAAGTATGGCGTACCCGAGAACATCGCTCACGCCGCTGAAGCGCATCACGACGATATCGAAGCGACAACGCCTGAAGCACTTGTGGTACGAGTAGTGGATGCGATTAGTGCAGCTCGTCCGGGCGCTCGCAACATTTCTGCCGAGAACTTCGTCGAGCGCATGAAAGATCTAGAAAATGTCGCCACTAGTTTTGGTGGAGTCGAGAAAGCATACGCGATCAGTGCTGGTCGTGAAGTACGCGT
The DNA here is from genome assembly GCA_964635445.1 of uncultured Candidatus Saccharibacteria bacterium. GTDB lineage: Bacteria > Patescibacteriota > Saccharimonadia > Saccharimonadales > CAZDBS01 > CAZDBS01. The sequence goes on from CAZWNK010000053.1 coordinate 2,740, forward strand.
TTTCGTGAAGCCTACTGAAATGGATGATCTCGGAGCTATCAAGTTGGCTCGAGATGTGGCAACGAAGATCGAATCAACGATGCAATATCCGGGTACTATCAAGGTCAATGTGATTCGCGAGACGCGAGCTGTGGAATTTGCGAAGTAGTTGATGAAGATTTTGTATATCGGCGACGTGATGGCGAAGCCGGGGATCGAGACCGTCGAAGCAGTATTGCCGGGTGTATGTGAAGAATGCGGCGTGGACCTGGTCATCGCTCAAGCAGAAAACGTAACCAACGGCCGTAGTATGTCAGTGGGTGATATGAAGCGACTTCGGGCAGCTGGTGTCAATTTTTTCACCGGCGGCAATCACACACCCAAAATCGATGAACTTCATCCGTTACTTGAAGATGTGTCACAACCAGTAATCGGACCTGCCAATATGGTTGGTTGTCCAGGTCAGGGCTGGAAGTATATTGATACCGCACATGGTAAAGTTCTCATCATAAGTATCCTGGCGTCGGTCATCGATCGCCGAGTGATTACCAAGAATCCCCTTCAGACTATAGACAATATCTTAGATATCAATAAAGATACTCAGCGGGCTGCGACTATTGTTAACATCCACGGAGATTATAGTAGTGAAAAAGTTATATTCGGATATTACCTCGACGGAAAGGTAGCGGCTGTTATCGGTGATCACTGGCATGTGCCGACTGCTGATGCGATGGTACTGCCGAAAGGTACAGCACATATTACGGATGTAGGTATGACAGGAATCTTGCATTCAAGTCTCGGTATAAAGCTAGATGCCGTGATTCCGAGGTGGCGTGATGAAGTTGTCAATCGAAACGAGATTGAATACGAGGGTCCGAGACAATTCAATGCTGTTGTCGTCGAGACTGACAAAAATGGACTGGCTCTATCTATAGAACCAGTCCACCGTGTCGTGTCATGAATTGTTGTTTATTTCGACCAATTGCTTGAAGGCACTTCACGTACGGTTATGCGTTTTGTAGCAATCGTAGTTCCGGAAGAGTCCTTCACGTTGACGACGTAATTTCCTGATGGAAACTTCATAGCCGATACATCGGTTGTCGTTGTGATGGTTACGGAATTTGATGTTGCTTGCCAGCTACCGTTTTTGATAACTGCACTGGTGCCAGGAACGAGCTTACTGAGTTGTTCTTGGACAAGTAGCGCGATGTTGGTATTTGCCTGTACTGAACTAGGGAGACTGAAGCTAACACTTGCAGTTGGCGTTGCGGCTACGGTGCCAGAATAGTCGAACCATCCATTATTGAATCGTTGCAGCTGACATACGGCGATAGCGCCGAAAGGTGTATCGCCATGCTTCATGACTGTGTTGAGAAGGTAGTAGCCATTTTGTTGTGGCATGGGGAGTGTGACATTGAAGTCAAATTTTTCGCCACGAGCTACTGATTTTGTCAGGCTGGCAACCGGATTATTGCCAAATACATTCTCACTGACTGGCGTGTAAGCAAGTGTGTACTGACCGGGAGTCCAGGTTGTGCTCCCTGTGTTGTACATCGTAACCACAAGGCGTATGGTGTTCTCGCCTGATTTGAAGTCATTGTTGACGCCG
>CAZWNK010000054.1:0-4181 GCA_964635445.1 uncultured Candidatus Saccharibacteria bacterium
CCGGGTGTCGTGATCCCCGAATGGCGCAACGTCGTCTTCATCGCCAACCATCCCGAGAGCCAGAGCCGGGAAGTGGTTGCGGATCGGGCCAGGGAGTGGTCAACGGCGACGGCCGGTGCGTGGGCTCTGGACTGATGGTTGCTTCGAACGACAGCAGTGGAGACCTCATGGGCAGAAAACCCAGGAACGTGGCCAACAAGCCATCTTCTCGTCTCCGCTGCTCGCGCTTCTCGACACTCATCTCACTCTACTCTATTCCCCATCTGTAAATTTACTTGACAACAGAGGTCGTCCTCTGTAGTATATGTGAGATTTATGTTAGCTATTCGCATGCAACGCACAGGTCGCAAAGGTCACGCTATGTTTCGCGTGATTGCTCAGGACTCTCGATTTAGCCCTGTCAGTGGTCGTGTCGTTGCTTCTTTGGGCCACTATGATCCTCACGCGAAGACCATCACCCTTGATAAAGAAAAGATCGAAAACTACCTCAAAAACGGCGCTCAGCCATCACCTCGAGTCGCTCGACTCCTGAAGTCTGAAGGCGTTACATTGCCATCCTGGGTGGTTATCGAAGAGAAGAAGGCTGGTAAAGTACGTAACGCTGACAAGCGACGCAGCACCCGACCTGCAGAGGCTGAGGCTCCTGAGGAAGTTGCAGCTGAAAAACCTGCGTCAGAGGAAGCGCCTGTTGCTGAAACCGAAACTACAGAGCCAACAGAAACTCCAGCTGACGAAGTAGTTACTGAAGAGCCAGCAGCTGAAACAAGCGAAGACAAATAGCATTTCGCTTGCGCTTGAAGCTGTACTATAATTTGAGCTAGTTAAACTATAAGGAGCATCCTGCCATGAGTAGTATCGACCTTCAATTCGTTGAATTTGTTGTTAAATCATTAGTCTCCAAACCAGACGCCGTTAAAATTGAGCGCCGCATCGATGAAAAAGGCGTACTCCTCGAACTTACCGTCGATCCCGAAGACTTGGGACGAGTGATTGGCAAACGCGGCGCAACTGCCCAAAGTATCCGCACATTGCTCCGAGCGCTTGGTACCAAAAATGACGCACGATACAACCTCAAGATTGTCGACAATGGACCTGCTGATCATGGTGCTTCGAGCACGGCTTCAACGGGTGGTTCATGGGGCGCGGACGATAGTACAAGTTCTGATGACACACCTGCGACAGACGACCTCACTAATGAAGAAGATATGCCGACCGAAGCTGCCAAAGAAGAAGACCACAGCTCCGTTGTAAGTAAAACCCGCGCAGAGCTTGAAGAGCTCGACGACCTAGACATATAATACTGTCAGTCCCACCACAAAAGGGATTTGATTATCCAAAACAAACACTAGCGAGCTCATGCGAGCCATTCGACCAAAATCAAATGGAGAGCTTTATATGTGACGACGAAACCTCTGGTATATCCAGGGGTTTTTTCGTTGCAAATTATTTTCATAACTTGTTCCTTCCAGGAACCGATTCGTTCATACTTTTGTCACCAAAAGTAAGCAAAAGTGCTGGACCTCGTAGCATTCGTCGTTATGATCTCATTGTCAAAAAGAACAATGCTCCGGGCAAAGCGCTTCGCTAAATACCCTTCGCCATTATTGTTCTTTTGACATTCGCTCATCAGGACTCGCTAAGGGTCCAGACCCCACAAGACAAGAAATCAGGAAATAAAAATCACCATGGTGGTGATTGCTTTCTACTTCTTGTAAGTTGTGTACAAGAGAACGGTTATGTCGGCTGCCGCGTGGGCGGGGTTCGAGTGCGAGGTGCACCGTACTTCCCGCCCACTGGCAGATCTGCGTGTTCGCGTCTCAGAAGTTGCAGGCGCGCATGCCCCAGTCGGCGACGATCTTGTCGGCTGAGCTTGCGAACATAGCGTCCCAGTCGCGCACATCAACCTTGAAGGTTGTGTACTGGGGCTTGCCCGCATCCTTCGTGCCGATGGCAACGGCTGAGGACTCCCCCGGGATGATGTAGTTCAAGTACTTCTTGGCCCACTCCTTGAACTCAGGAAACGAACCACTTCCCGTGGTCATGTCCTTGGATTTGTCTGGCCAACTGCAGTAGATGATCACTTCGACCTCGAGGTTGCTTTCGGCGCCGTAGAGCGTGTTCTGGACTTGGATGAAGCTGACGTGGCTCTTCTTGCTGGACATCAGCTTGCGTGCCGTCTCGGTCCACGGAGGGGTCGGAGGGACAGGAGCAGTGGTCGGGACGGGCGCCGTCGTCGTGGGCGGAGGGGTGGTCGTGTTTGGCAGCCAACCGGCAGGGGTCGTCGACGGCGTGGGCTTCGTGGTCTGCACGGTGGTGACCTTGGTGGTCGTCGTCCTCGTCGCCGCGTTGGCGTGGTAGGGTGACAGGATTGCGATGGTAGCCTGCGCGATGATCGACAGAATCGCGATCGCGGCGTAGGACCAGCGGTTGCGCCAAGCGTAACGAAGCTGTTGGTCGATGTAGTTCACGACATTTCCTCCGGGTGTGGGGTGGTTGGGGTTGTGAAACTAGGTGCTGCACTTTGAATTCGAGTTGATTCAAATACACGGTGCAGTACCTAATTTCTGTATAACCGTTCTCTTGTTAAGGTCCACCCCAGTAACGAGTACTGAAGTATTGCGTATATAGTAGCATAAACGTAACAAAAAGTCAATATACAGAACAGGGGTGGGTAAAGCGTAAGAATTTTGCTAGAATAGAGCCAATGGATCAACAAACACTGCGGAAGTATCGTGATTTTGCTGTGGCTGTGACAAAAGGGGCGGGCAAGATCGTCCTCGAGTATTTTGAATCACCCGATTTGGGCAAAATGATCAAAGCGGACAATTCCCCAGTGACTATCGCTGATATGAAAGCAAACCACTACGTCATCGAGCGAGTCAAGGAGTATTTTCCGAAGCATGGCGTTTTGGGCGAAGAAGAGTCAAATGGGGATCCTGGGACGATCAAAGATTTATGGTTATGTGATCCTATCGATGGTACAGCCGCATTTACGTGGGGACTGCCGACAGGTGTCGTGTCACTGGCGTATGTGAGAGATGGTGTGCCTCTGATCGGTGTGGTGTATGACCCGTACATGAAGCGGACCTATGCGGCAATCAAAGGAGAGGGATCGTACCTGAATGGACATCCTATGCATGTATCCAAACATGGGTTGCGCAGCGGCACGATGGGTATCAATCAACTCGATAGCTATCGTTTTAGGGCGTTCTACAACGATCTCAGGACATGCGGGGTACATCTAGCTACTTACAGCGGACTTGTCTACCAAGCGATGACCATCGCTACAGGGCGACTTGTAGGTAGAGTCTTCACGCACATCGGTCCGCATGATGTAGCCGCACTGAAAGTTATTGTGGAAGAAGCGGGTGGCATGGTAACAGACCTCGATGGCCAAGAGCAGCGATATGACGGCCCGATCAACGGAGCGGTGATCAGTAACAAGGTCGTCCACCATGAACTACTTGACATGATAGCCAAACATGGCGTAAAAGTAGTCGTGTGAAAAAGATTCAGATCGTAACGCTATTCCCCGAAATGTTTGATAAGGTTTTCGGGACATCGATGCTATGGAAGGCCCAGGACAAGGGTCTGGCGAGTCTAACGTGCGTCAACCTTCGTGATTTTGGCCTTGGTCCCCGCAAAACAGTTGACGATACACCGTACGGTGGTGGCGCAGGCATGCTGCTGAAGCCAGAGCCGTTGTTTGCTGCAGTTGAAGCCGCCAAGGTAAATGACCCAGATGCACTTGTGATCTTGATGACTCCTAGAGGTGAGCGCTTGAGGCAGCCAAAGGTCCGCGAGCTGGCTCAAAGTGATCAGGGACTTATCGTCATCTGTGGCCGCTATGAAGGCTATGATGAACGAATTACGTCTGTAGTCGATCTGCAATTGTCGATCGGTGATTATGTATTAACCGGTGGCGAGCTCCCAGCGATGGTCGTGACAGACGCAGTTGTTCGACTCATCCCAGGTGTCTTAGGTGATGAAATGTCTCCGGAGATAGAATCATTTAGCGATGGAGAGACGCTTGAGTTTCCACAATATACTCGACCAGAGGAATTTCGCGGCATGAAAGTACCTGACGTACTCTTGAGTGGCAACCATGCTGAAATAGAGAAGTGGCGACAAGAACAAAGCCAGAAAGGGTGATGTATGGGAAGTAGTGGATTTGAGAACTG
>CAZWNK010000055.1:0-4107 GCA_964635445.1 uncultured Candidatus Saccharibacteria bacterium
CCCGTCACGCTCGTATTCGTCTGTGTACTCAGGATAGTGTCGGTCTTAGAAAAATCAACGTCCACTACAGCGCGACCAACGATACTTCGATCTGTTTTTTCGGCTTTCATGGCCACACCATTAATCGATGAGAGAGTGAGAAAATCTCCCGTCTTGACTGAGCCATTTTGATCACTGACCAGGACGTCATAGCGTCCATTGGTAGCGACAAATAGCGCTTCTTGACCTGACGAAAGCGTGACAGCAGAATCGTTTGAGTTCACAACCACACCAAACATCCGGTCGATTTGATCCCGGGAGACAAGTTCAATTTTATTTTTGTCAGTCAGAGTCACTGCCACGATAGAACCTCGCAGCAACGTCGTATCACTCCCGAAACCCTGGGTAATCGTTTGCGCTGAAGCAGTGGTTAAAAACACGGACGCCAAAACAAAGGAGCACATACCCCCAATCAACCAGTAGAGTAACCGGTTTGTACGTCCGAACATCAGAAGTAGTATACCGCTAATGCTAACTCTAAGCTACTAGATACCCGGTGTTTGAGAGGTTTGTTACCACTTCTTCGAGTGTTGATACGAAGCGGATCATATCTTCAACGGTTGTTTGACGGCCCATGGTAATTCGAAGGCTTGCTGATGCTTCCTCGGCAGTGCGGCCGATAGCGAGAAGAACATGCGACGGTAGATCATTGCTCGCATGACAGGCTGACCCAGTCGCTATCTGAAATCCCTGTTGATCCATCGCCATCACGACCGCCTCCCCATCGATAGACGGTACGGTGAGATTGATGGTGTTTGGCAAACAGTGGTTTTTCGGTGAGTTGATGAGACTTTGAGGAAGTGCTTGTTGTAGTTCGTGTATGGAGTGAAGTCGTATGTCGTGGAGACGACGAGACTCGGTATCTTTGTCCTGTTGAGCGGTTTGTAGTGCCGCAGCAAAACCAATTGCCCCAGCTACGTTTTCTGTGCCACTTCTCGCGCCAGATTCTTGACCGCCTCCGAGTAAAATCGGGTGTATCGTGACACCAGATCGCACATACAAACACCCGACCGCTCGTGGACCATATACCTTGCCGCTATTTAGGGTCATACAATCGACGCCTAGTCTTGCGACATGAAGATCTAGGTAATTTCCAGCTTGCGCAGCATCAGTGTGGAAGATAATCGTTGTTCCGTACTCTTTTTCTTTGTCCCGAATGATGGCAGCGATCTCTTTGAGCGGTTGGATGGTACCGATCTCGTTGTTGGCATACATGATACTGACCATAGCCGTATCCTGATCAATGCGTGATCGAAGCTCGTCTAGATTGACGCGCCCGTCGGGTTGCACAGCTACTTTTCGAACTGCAAAGCCTTCTGCCGGACGAGCGACAGACTCGTGTTCAATACTACTGATAACAATATTTTTGCCAGACGTACCACTCATCACGCCAGTAATTGCCAAATTATTGGCCTCCGTTCCCCCGCTGGTTAGTCTTATTTCTGTTGCTTTGGCACCCATAACGCGTGCAATTGTCTGTCGCGCGTGATCGAGAGCTTTCCTTGTTTCGCCCCCGCCTAGATACAAACTCGATGGATTATAAAATTGCTCCGTCATGTACGGAGTCATCAACGTAAGGATAGTTGGATCGAGCGGTGTGGCAGCAGCGTGGTCAAGATAAATCATGTGATTAGTATAAAGTAGTCGACTCTTTAGTATGAGAGAACGGGTTTATGATAGATCTCTCTCGCGACTTCTTGGTAATACAACTGAACAGCGTGTACGAGATTTCGTGCTTCTTCTTCATTTACATAAGTATAGATCTTGCCATCCTGGGCTTTTATGATGCCGTCAGGTCGAACCTCGTACCTCGTCGTCATTGAACGGTGATTCCCCGAATAATCCGTCCAGGATTCATACCAAATCCAAGTTCGTTCATCAAGACAAAAAAATTGTCGATTGTGTCCGTGTGGCACAGGTCCAAATAATCGGCCACCGACGACTGATTCCATACGGATAAGGTCGCTTTCACTTGGCTGCTTGATCCGTGAGCCGCTGAGTTGCTTGAAAAGCTTGCGAATCATAGCCATTTTCGTCCTGTTACATCCTGTTCAGAAAGTAAGTGTTCTTCAAATACTTGGATTCGAAACTGTTGGATCAAACCACCCACGTTCGCAACTATGTGGGCACAGTCAGCAAGTGTCTCTGGATCACCAAGTGTCTCGGTTTGTGTATGCGCTTGATCAACAGCGCCACGAATCCTCTCGATTTCCGAACTCTGAAATTCTGTTGTTCGAAGAGGACCCTGTGTTGACTGGCCGCGACCACCAGCTTCGGCATAATCGTGCGTCGGTATATGGAACTGCGCTGAATCTGGCTGTTGGTCAGCATCACTGGGAGATGGATAAAAATTAGACGATAGTTGCATGAAAACTCCACGTTTAGAATGCAAACAGTCTCTGAGCGTTCTGAGTTGTGGTTGCAGCGAGAGAGTCGCTGCTTAACGAACGAATGTGTGCGAGATACTCACACACCAAAGAGACATTTGCAGGCTCGTTCATAGTACCACGCTTCGGAACAGGGGTCAAGAACGGTGAATCAGTCTCCAGAAGTAGCCGATCGATTGGCATGGCCTTCACGACTTCGAGATGTTCGGGGTCTTTGGAGAAGGTCATGATGCCGCCCAGTCCTATGTATAGCCCGCGATCCAGAGTTTGGTCCATTTCTTTTCGTGTCGCCGTGAAGCTATGTATCACTCCCCTCAGTCCCTGATAGTCATCAATAATCTTCCAGAAATCCTCAAACGCGTCTCGAACATGGAAAACTAGTGGTTTATCGAATTGTACCGCCAGCTCTAGATGCTTTCTAAACAAGGTTTGCTGATTGCCTCTCTCGGCATGGCTGTAGTAATAATCTAGTCCACACTCGCCGATACCTACTACTTTATCCTTTCTGACAAGTTCACTTAATCTCTCTGCCATGTGTTTATCATCGATATACCGATCAGCTTCATGAGGATGTACACCAACAGTAGCAACACAGTTATCGTGTTGTAATACAAAGTCTGTCGCAATTTCACTATCGTCTACATCGTTACCCACACACACCATCGTACTCACTCCAGCTTTTTCGGCACTTCTCAAAACCTCATCAACGACAAATCCAAACTTTGGATCATGTATATGACAGTGTGTATCGACCAGTTTCATATGTCTTCCTTCTGAATTCTGGAATCTGACATCTGACCCGCCTGCCATGCTGGCACAGCGGGCAGGTTTCTGTGCATTAATCTCTTATGTTTCTCTCCGGTTGTTTCGTGTACTGATATATTTTCGGGAAAAGCGACTTCTCGGGCACTTTGACGATACCGTCTTTGAAAACTTTTTCAATTTTTTCGCTCGTTTCTGGCAGAAACGGCTTTAATAAGTCAGCAATCTGCAACAAAGCCCCCACCGCATATGCCAGAACTTCTCGTAAGTGGTCCTCATCACCAGTTGGAGCAATCTCCCATGGTTTTTGCTCCTCGATGTATTGATTCAGTCCACGTACCTGAAGCCAAATGTCTTCGAAAGCTTTATCAAAGCGGCACTCTGCAATTGCTTGATGGTAATCGGCTGTATCGTGCTCAGGACCAGGGATGTTGCCTATGACGCCGTCCTGATATTTGACGAGCATAGCAGCGATTCGTTGCACGAGATTACCGAGCTCATTGGCGAGTTCGTTGTTGTAAGCGGTCTCAAATTTTTCCCAAGTAAAATCACCGTCATCATGTGCTGGTGTGTAACGCAAGAAGTAATAGCGAAAGGCGTCAACGCCATACACATCGACGATTTCTTTGGGCGAGACGACATTGCCCAATGTTTTGCTCATCTTCTGACCATTCATCAAGATAAAACTATGCGCAAATAGTTGTTGTGGCAATGGTAAACCCAGTCCCAATAACATACCGGGCCAGATAGCGGCATGAAACCGCAAAATATCTTTGCCGATTACTTGTGTCGTCGCCGGCCAATACGTTTTGAAATCCTCGTGGTCGGGATAGCCCAATACGGTGATGTAGTTCATGAGGGCTTCAAACCAGACATAGATCGTCTGTGTGTCATCGCCTGGGACCGGGATGCCCCAACC
>CAZWNK010000056.1:0-3995 GCA_964635445.1 uncultured Candidatus Saccharibacteria bacterium
AATCGTCTGACAGCTCGTGGCCGAGGCCGGGCCACCACCATACGTCTGATGATTGATAGTGATCGTCGTACATAGCTGCTTGCCAAGTACACTCGCCATCGGATTTATATAGACAGGATTTGCGACATACGATTGGGATGTTTGTGACGATGATAGTCGCGGCAGCGTCGGCGACGAAGGGCTCGGGAATGTCTGAATATCGGTTCTGATGCCGTTTGAGTCGAGCAGATAGAGGACATTGGTCACTGTGACGTAGTTCGCAGGTATGCTCTGATTTGAATTTGCTAGCGATACCGTGTTGGTATACCCACCATACACATAGCCATTACCACTTGCATCCTCACTAATACTGACGCTCGCCCCGACATTGAGCGTATAACTTCCTTCGCAGTTGAAATCGATAGACCTCAGGACGGTGTTTGCATTCACATCGATGAGATCCATCGTGTGCGTCTGCCAATCACGCCAATCTACTCCCGAATAGGTACCATCTATCGCAAACCACCAGCCACCCGCAGGGTCAGTCGCAATAGGTGAATTAAAGTCGATACCGTTGCCATACACATGGACTTTGAGTGGCGGGTTGCTATTGGGGTACGCCGAGGCGACACCATATACCCTCGGCGGAAGTCCATTTGACGCCACACATGTGTAGCCAATACTTACCGAGGCACATGGGCCGAGTGTACCGGATGACTGCCCGAGCAATGTCGTGCCATTTGTGTCATACACCATGACAGTCCAGCTATAGCTCTGACTATCGGCTTTCACACCTGCATCCATGGTATAGCTATAACTATGCGCACCGACATCGGATCGATAGACGTTTGCGGTAATAGGACCAGCATTCACTGTCCTGCCATTTGAATTGCCGACGAGACGTATGTGAATTATGAGAGACTTGCTCAAATCGTTCGGATCAGCCGCCCATCCCGCAATCGCACTGCAGTCCGCCTGATCTATATAGTATTGCGGCTGCTGAGCTTGCTGACATGCTGACGCACTAAACGTATCTAGCTTGGCTGCAGATTCAGAGAATGTCACCGTTCCACCACCAGCAGGCACATTTCTGTAAAGCGTTTTACTCGTCACGACTATCGTGTGCGCCTGAGAAGCTTGCTGAGCATTCATGAAATACTCGGCAGCCAACTGTCCTATATAACCTGTCGAACCTTGGACGCTCGAATATGCCCAACGTGCGCCGTTGTAGGCATTGCGCATCGTATTGTCATCTACGATTCGCGAGCTTATATCTGAGCTCATCGGAGTTGTGGCGCGCGGTGTCGGACCCGGTATCACTGGAGCAGGGCCAGGTACGTTTGACGAGCCCGCTACGACACCCAGGTTGTGTTCAAGTACAGTTGTTCCATCTACAGTGATTTTGACATACGACAGCTGGCCATTCTCGACACCAAAAGGATTGGAATACGGTGGCGCATGAACGACGACCTGGAGCCACGTTGAATTGACGCAGTTGTTGAAGTAATTCGACGCTGGAATCCCTCCGGAAGGGCCCGAGCATGTGATTACTTGCGACACTTGCTGTCCCGTCTGATCTGTGACCGTAATTGAGTAATTACCAGGCGTCAGTCCTGATTCGGTTTGCTGAGAGAAACCGCCCGATCCATTGATAGCTATATAGAAGCTCGCGCCAGTGGCACCGAAATACGAAGCCTGGGAATTCGGCGTGAAGCCACTCCCCGTAACATTGACCACGCCACTCGAGCAATTTGCACTGATTGCAGGGTTTATCGGTGAGCCTCCTGGGATTCCTCCTCCGCCTGGACAATTAAGATTTTGAAGAGAGCCGGAAATCTCATCGCCATTTCCTACTTTTGCGTATGCTATGAAACTCCCTGATTTGCCATCCATTTGCCCATAGGTTTGCTGAGAAAAATTACCATTCGCATCAATCTGCGCATTGATATTATCTGCGACTTTGGTCCCATTCTGTTCTATGCGCATAAATATCGTCGTACCGGTTCCTGCATACGCCGGCCAGTTGCCCGAAACAGCTGAGCAATCCCCCGCAATACTCACATTACCGGTTGGATAGGCTACAGGAATCCTAATTGTGTGGTGAGTTGAAGTACCCCTAACATTCGGATCGTTTGAACACCTATAATATGCCCATTGGCTCGGAAGTGTATTTACAACACAGACTGATGCATCAAAAGCTACTTCGACACAGGTGGTTTTTGGGTTTCTTATACTAATTGTTATCTGTCCATTAATATCCTGTGGTGAGTAACCAAAACTAGTTACAAAATCTGGACCTATAATTGAACCACCGACAACCGACACTCCATCTGTCGAACACCCACCTGCATTTGTGGGAACAAGATTGTATAACTCTAGTTGAATTCCCGTAATTGAAGATGGGGTTGTGACACCGTTGTTGCACAATACTGCGGCAGCCTTTACATCTATGTCTACCTGGGTGTCGCCTTGTCTAACTTGCGAAGGTCTTGAGGGATCAATTTGATAGGGTAACGACCTTAACCACCGCGTCTGTCTATTGGCTTCAGTGTCCGCAGTGCAACTCTGCGATAGGTCACTAAAAACTTGGTCATGACTATTTAGTGCATACGAATGGCCACTGTTTAATAAAGTAAGTAGCATTAACAAGCCTACAGACGCAATAAAACTAAAAAACAGTCGATTTAATTTACTGCCGGAGATAAAGTTGAAATTGTGTAGTAATTTCATTGACCGGCCTTTACTTCTAGTTGTTTTGCGCGCTCCTCCATGAGTTTGACTGGAACATCGCAAGTATTTGGAAAAATACCTTTCACAGTAACTATCTTATTATCGCTTATTTGTACAACCAGAGTGTAATCATATACTGAGTCAACTGTTGGATCATAAACGGATTGGAATGAATATGCCATTGTTTCTGGTAGTATTAATTTCTCAACACCATTTTTCTCATGTTCGTTGAGAAAGAATTTAAGATTCACAGCCTTTTTCTCACTTTGGTTTCGAGAATACGTTCCTCCCACCCCTATAGCTTGTGGGGACTTAGATACATCATAGCCAATACTACCATCTTGTTTGATGTAACCCCCGGGTGGACAAATCAAACCAATAGTAACACTTGGAAGTGTGCTCGTGTACGGTGTCGATTGTGGTGCGGTATTGATGACTAAACCAGAAACAGTTGTAGTTTTATCAAAACCCTCAAGACTAATGACTGTAGTAGTTGTCTTATTATCATTAGACCGACTGGCTTTTTGACCTAGATAAACGGAGACAAAAGCGAGTACGAGTACAATAGCGAACTTAAACCATAAACGCTTAATCCCATCCATTGACAGGATTATAGCATATCCATTTTAGTGAAAGATAACCTTACCGACGTTTTGTTGTAACTGCGCTTCGGCGAGTCGTAGGTGTTCTTTTCGCTGCTTTACCTTGCTTGGCAGTTGTCTTTGGAGTTGCCTTTATTGTTCCTGCCGGGGGTTTAGTAGTTATCTTAGTTTTTGGAGCTGGAGGCATCGTAGTAGTTGTGGGTGCCCACTGAGCTCTTGCGTGTTGTTCAGCTATTTTTTTCGGTGTCTCGCAGTCGTTAGGTATTTCACCCTTTACTATAACTGTTTTACTGCCCGGCATATTAATTGTCATGGTATATGGAAAAGACTCTCCCTGAGACGGGTTGAATACTGACTGGAATGAGAAGCCTCCGGTTTCAGCAGGAATAACTCTTTCGACGCTCTTATCTTCATGACCTGTGATAGCGAATCTTAATGTCACTTCTTTCTGTTCAGCGCTGTTCCGTGCAAAAGTTCCGCCAATACCAATTGCTCGTGCTGGCAGCGAAGGGTTATATCCGATTGATCCATCTTCCTTGACAAAACCCCCAGGAGGACACACTACACCGAGTGAAACGCTAGGCTTTTTTTCGGCATACGGACTACTTTGTGGAGGCGTATTAACAATAATATTTGGGGTAGAGATAACCTGATCAAGATTTGCGGACGGATCTCGGCCACGGG
>CAZWNK010000057.1:0-3788 GCA_964635445.1 uncultured Candidatus Saccharibacteria bacterium
AATACCGGTTTTAGCTGGCTCTAGTTCGTATGCTATCGCCGAGAGTTTCAAGTTACGACAAGGCTTGTCAAGCAACCTCAAACAAGCGCACGCTTTTTATGGTGTCATCATCATATCGATGATCGTCGGCCTCATCATGAATTTCATAGGACTTGACCCGATCAAAGCACTTATCTATTCCGCTGTCGCAAACGGCATCGTCGCCCCGATCGTACTGTGTCTCATAGTGATCATCAGCAGCAATACAAAAGTTATGGGCGACTGGGTCAACAAAAAGGCCGTCACCTACATCGGCTGGACAGTTACCGTATTGATGGCCGTTGCCGGAGTAGCTGCTATCTTTTCACTCGTTAGCTAGCGCACGAGCAAGATAATCGCACCGACGACTAGCCGATAGTACGCAAACGGTTTGAGTGTATGTTTGCTGAGATACTTGATCAGAAACTGGATAGCGAACAGGCCACTCGCTAGCGAAGCAACGATACCCACGATCACAACGCCACTTTCGGTCGTAAGCGTGTGGATGCCACTATCGTGCAGTGATTTGAGCGTGGCACCAACTGTGATAGGCAGGGAGAGGAGGAACGAAAATCTCGTCGCCGTCACACGATCAAGACCGGCGAACATGCCGGTCGAAATAGTGATCCCAGAGCGCGATACGCCCGGCACCAGAGCAATAGCCTGACCCACTCCTACTGCTCCCGCCTGCTTGACGCTCATTGTTTCGAGGCTCGTTTGGCGCGACTGTCGAGCATACCACCATTCGACAAACAACATCACAAGAGCGACGATCATGAGATTGAGCGCCACAAGCCGAGACGAACGGAAGGTAGTTTCAATCTGGTCTTTGAGAATGACACCGAGTACGACGCCGGGAATCGTAGCAAGCGCCAGCAAGCCTACCAACCGCCGTTTGATCGCATCGCCTTTCACAAACCCTACCGCCAGGTCCCCGAGATCACGCGCAAAATATATGAGAAGTGCGGCGATCGTCCCTATGTTCAGTGCCATATCAAAACTAAGTCCTGTTTCTGGCAATCCGAGAACATGTCGAGCGATGATGAGATGTCCCGAACTAGAGACCGGTATAAACTCTGTCAAACCTTGGACGATACCCAGGATAAGCGCATGCAATACATTCATGTCCCTAGTATACATCGGCGCGTGCTTGAGTAGTTTATACTACTGTCATGAACTATTTCTTGGCCAAGACCGATCCAGATACATACTCTTTGGAAGACTTCGCACAAGAAGGTGCGACACTGTGGGACGGTGTACATAGCTATGCCGCTATCAACTTCATCAAGCAGATGAAACCTGGTGATCAGGTTTATATCTATGAATCCCAGAGCACCAAAGCGATTGTGGGCCTCGCCGAAGTCGTCGACACGCCATTTGAAAACAAAGCTGATCCCAGATTTTCATGGGCAGTAAAGCTTAGGTTTCTGCAACGCGTCAGTCCGCTCAGTCTGGCAGAAATGAAAGCCGAACCGGTTCTCAAAGACTTCGTACTCATCAAGCAGGGTCGGTTATCAACCATGGCCGTGCCCGCCTCGGTAGCTCGATGGATCAATCAGCGACTCGGGATATAAGTTTCACGTCCACTTGGTGTTGCGACAAAGAGTATTTGCTTTGTTTGTTGTTATTACATCAGTAATTTTCACCGCGCTCTTCACATATTCACGATACGGCTCGTATACTAAGTCTATGAAACTGATATTGAAAGAACTTCACAAAGAAAACGCCCAGACAGTCACATTGCGCTTCGAGCCAGAGACACCCATTAGCTGGGTACCCGGACAGTATCTGCAGTATCATATACACACCGACCACCCCGACGATCGGGGCGAAAAACGATGGTTCACGATCGCCTCAGCGCCACACGAAAAACTCGTCCAAATCACGACTCGCAATAGCTTGGAGTATGCGACAACTTTCAAAAAAGCACTCTTTGCGATGAAACCCGGCGACAGTATCGACGCACAAGGCCCGGAAGGTGATTTCACACTGGAAAACCCACAAGATTCGGTCGTGTTTGTCGCAGGCGGCATCGGTATCACTCCCTATCGTTCCATCATTGCCGACTTGGCTTATCGAAACCAGCAGATCCCCATCACGCTAATCTATGGCAATCGTGATGATCAATTCGTATTCAAAGAAGAGCTGGATGCAATTGCCAGTAAGCACCCCGAATTTACCGTCCAGTATCTCGCCGGTCAGCCACTTGATGTCGCAGCGATCCAAAAAGCAGTACCAGACTACCAGGAGCACGTCGTGTACGTTTCTGGCCCAGAACCTATGGTAGAAGCGTTGAGTGGAGCGCTCGAAGCAGCTGGGCTTCCCAAAGACAAACTCAAGCAAGACTTCTTCCCGGGCTATCCTGCCGCTTAATCTAACGCATATAGTTGTTGAAAAACCAGCCGGAGACAACTGCTATGTTGACGCATATGCCCATGACCTGCGCGATGATGAGTGGCTTCTGTCGTTGCTGGATCGCATAAACCAACCAGATGAGTCCGAAAAATATAAATAGTATCCATGATGAGACAGCCAATCCGGGCGCATTACTCTGCCACGCTTTTGTGATCTGAGGGATGACGGCGAGGTTGCCGCCTGCGATACCAAAGACATAGACGGCTCGAGTGACATTTTTCTTGCTCTTCTTACTCGAGAGCATACGGTGAGCTACAGCTGAATGTGTTTGATGACTCATGTTTGTTTTATTGGATTTGTATCCAGTATACCAAAAGCGTTTTGTATGTTGATATATTTCACAGACAATCAGTAGTCGAGGTCCTATACTACTAGTGTTCTTAAGATGTGGAGGAACACATGAAAATCAATCGCATAGACCAATATCTGAGGGATTACAAAGAACATCGAAGCATAGCTCAGAAACTAAAATCAGATGATTTTACACTGATCTGATTAATGTATCATTTCGCTTTCCCCTCCCTGCCGCCGTGCGGTAGTATAGGAATATGACAACAAAACCCTTGTCCAATGGCACCGTCCACAAAGTACCCGACGATCTGAGGAAGGTCCTGACGGCCAACTCTAAAATCCAAGCAGCATGGGAAGGACTTACGCCACTAGCCCGCAATGAGTGGATTTGTTGGGTTGTCACCAACAAAAAGCTTGAAACACGAAAAAACCACATCGACAGAATCCGCACAGAGTTACCAGCGGGAAAGCGCCGTCCTTGCTGTTGGATTGGATGTATCCATCGCCCCGACAAACCTATCAGCAAATCCGTACAGTGGGCCCTCAGTAGACAATCCAAGTCCAAATAATTAGTTGTGATGTGGTGAGTTTGACTCATAAGGGGTAAACTTCTATAATTTGCCCTGTCTCTCAGTAGTGAGAGCACACGTTCCGGAGTGGCGCTCCGCTGTACAGCGGAGGTAGCGCGAGTTACGATACACTCATGTATATTGTGTACGCAATTTACAATAAACAAGCGAACAAAATATATATTGGTCAGACATACAATATTAACAAGAGGCTATCTGAACACAATAACCATGCGTTCAAGGGGTACACCTCCAGATTTCCTGGCAAATGGGTACTGATTTACGAAGAATCAGCAGCCACTCGCCAAGAAGCATTGATTCGAGAAAGACAACTCAAATCAGGTAACGGGCGATTGTTCATCAAATCACATATTCCGGAGTGGCGCAGCGGTAGCGCGAGGGACTGTTAATCCCCAGGTCGCCGGTTCGAATCCGGCCTCCGGAGCCAGAGTTGACTATCGGCATAATTTAAGATTGTGTCGAACGGTTTTATAG
>CAZWNK010000058.1:0-3743 GCA_964635445.1 uncultured Candidatus Saccharibacteria bacterium
GTTCGGAGTCCGGCTATACCTAGATTCAATCCTCTTACGTTGATGATATCATCGATAAGACCGACTAGTCCCGCTCCGACGAGTGCAGCCAGCGGGAGCCACGTCTGCTGTCTAGACAAGTTTAGTCCTAAAGTTACGACCGCAATACTCGCGACAAATATCATGCCTGCCATGGTCGGAATGTGTCGTTTGTGTTTTTCGGCATGAAGCTTGGCAAACACTGTCGCTTTTTCACCAGTCGTCGCTGTAGTACGCATTTGTTTCCACCACTGAAAATGATACGCCAGTGTTGTGTAGATCGGCGTCGCGAGCATGGCAATTGCGAAACCCAGGAAACCGAGCAACAACACATCTGGCAGTCGATCAAGATACAATACGCTAGTCATTTGAGCGAATAATTGATACATCGTTTCTCCTATTCTATCACTTTTTATTTCCCTGGCGGAATTGCATAGTAATCAACGAGCCAGTTTGCCATATTTTTCACGATCTGCCCTGCGGTGTATGTGCCGCCAATCGCCGAGTTTGGTTCACTGATGCGTACCACGATGACATACTCCGGCCGACTACCACCCACATACCCCATATATGAGTCGTTTGTTTTGTCCTCTTGATACCCTCCCCTTTCGTCAGCTATCTGAGCAGTACCGCTTTTCCCGCCCATCATGTAGCCTGTCCTGCCAAGTTGCGCATTCTGACCCGCTGCGGACAACATCTCACGGATAGATTGGCTCGTTGTATTACTCACTGCGTTGACCTGAATAGCTTTTGGATCAGACGAAGTTTCAACAACGTGTGGTTTATAATAACTACCGCCATTGAGTATCGACGCAAATCCGGCAGCAACCTGCACGAGGTTGACGGTCATACCTTGTCCGAAGCTCATATTGGCATACCGGACGTTATCTCCATCACCATTGTTTGGCTGGATGATGGTACCACCCACTTCTCCTCCCAACTCGATTCCGGTGGGTTTGCCCAATCGAAAATGCTCTGTGAAATATTGGTAGAGCTTCTCTCGGCCTTGCGTATTGATTGTCCCGCCACCGAGGCTTCGCAGGACGAACACGGCACCAGTGTTGAGTGACTTTTGGAGTATTTCGGTCATACTTCGTTGCGCCGCACCCCAGGGATACGAGTTTTTAATAATACGATCTTCTACCTGTGTCGTTTGACTGTCATAGAAGGTTGTGTTTGGGGCAATAGCTCCCTCATTCAGCCCGGTCGCCATAGTAAACACTTTGATGATCGAACCCGGTTCGTATGCCGTCGAGATAACCTTATTGTTAAACACGCTATAGTCAGTAACTTTGTCATAGGCAGCAGGGTCAAATGACGGGTAATTCGCCATAGCTACCACCGCACCGCTTTGGGCACTGAGCACCACCGCACCTGCTGATTTTGCCTTGTACTTCTCTGACTGTTCTTTGAGGAGGTCTTCAAGTTGCTTTTGGGCATTAATGTCGATTGTGAGATTGATGTCCTTCCCGTTCTCCACAGGTTTTTCTATTGTGTCGTTGCTCGCTGCGAGTGGGATACCGTTGATGTCGGTGATGGCCTTGAGAAGCCCTGGCTTACCCTTCAACTCTGTTTCCATACCCGACTCGATACCATATTGGCCAACTCCCTCACCGTTTACAAACCCAAGGATTTGCGCCGCGACCTGTCCCTGTGGGTACACACGATACGACACATCGGTCAGGCCAACTCCTTTGAGTTCACCGTTCCGTTGGGCAGCTTTGATCGTATCGGCTTGTTCCTTTGTAAGTTTTTTCTGGAGGACGATGTAATTCCGATCAGACGTCAACTCTTCTTTGTATTTGTTGGCATCACCACCGATTATTTGAGCGATTTTGAGTGCTGATTTATCCGCATCTTTGACATACCGCGGGTCGGCAAACAATGTCGGTCGGTTTTCATTCAATACCATCGGGATCAGGTGATCGCCATCGTGCGCTTTTATTTGCCCTCGTGCTGGCTCAAGTTCAAATTTTTTGAGGTGCTCGGCCAGTGCTTCTGCTCGGTAGAAGTCGTACCGAATGATTTGCAAATAAAAGAGCCTGATGACAAAGATGCCCAATATCACAAAGACGACGCCGATGAGCGTCGTACTTCGTCGGGGTATTGGAGCACCGCTTTGTTTCACTGAACTATCGTCCTGTTTAGTTTCCGGCAAAGGATGTGGAAGCTGGCGCAGTCATCGTCGCAGCAACGGGTGACGTCTTCACGCGTTCTACAGACTGGAGTCGTGCACTTTCAACTTGAAGCGACTCACTCTCCTGTTCCAATTGTACCTTTTTTGATTTCAAAGTATTGATGTCATAACCGTATGAATTCGTACGAGTGGTTTGCATGAGATAGATAAGTCCGATGAGACATAACAATATAGCCAAAATGATGGCATTGGTAACAGGCCCGAGACTTCGGACTTGTGACGCGAAACGAGCATTGTTTTGGCCTCGTCGCATACCGGCTGCTCGTGCAGCGACCGTGTTGGAACTCACGTTGGTGAAGATAGCTGATGAATAGGTCATAATTTTTTGTTGCTTCGGGTGGGTACTCGTAAGTCTATAGATCGCTACGTATATACGCTGCGAAATATTCGACCTACTACACGATTTTGCGTAGTTGTCGACTACGAGTTGTTTTGTTTCGTTTTATGTTTGTATTTGGAACTTGAATCTAGCTTCCCGTCTAAAAAGACAGGAAGCTAGAGGTGCATCCTACCCGTGACGAACGCGGATGCGCGCTGCACGGGAGTTTTTGATGAGCACTTGTACTGACATGGACTCTCCTTTTGTTTTTTTGTTTTATAGTTTCACTGCGACTCGAAGCTTGGCGCTTCGGGCACGCGGATTGTGAACATCGAGTGTACCGGTGACCGCATGCTTGGTGAGTAATCGGAGTGTCGACTCATAACCCACGTTTGCCTGTTCTCTCAGAAACTCTTTGACCAGTCGATCTTCCAACGAGTGGAAGCTGATTATGGCCAACCGCCCGCCAGGGTTTAGAAGCCCTGGCAGAAGCGGTAGAGTATCCGAAAGCAGTGTGAGCTCTTCGTTGACTGCGATGCGGATTGCTTGGAAGGTGCGAGTCGCAGGATGGATTTTACCCAAACGTGTGCGACCAAAAACTTTGCAAACAATAGCAGCTAGTTCAGTTGTGGTGCGAAATGGCCTGTCAGCGACGATGTGTTTCGCGACTGCAAGTGCCATCGGCTCCTCACCGTACCGTGCAAGGATACCGGCGAGGTCGGCTTCGCTGGAGTTATTGACCAGCTCGGCTGCGGTCTGCCCCTGCGTCTGATCCATCCTCATATCGAGCGGACCCTCGCGCATGAAACTAAACCCTCGTTCAGCCTGATCTAACTGTGGTGACGACACGCCTAAGTCGATGAGGATACAATCAAACTGCCGTCCGCTTCCCGCAAGTGTCTTGGCTGCACTATAGAAATCCTCATGACGGAGTTCTACCGTGTCTCCATAGAGCCTACGGTTTACGTCGACTGCGTGTGTATCACGATCGACAAGCACCATGTTTTGTGGTGCTTTTGTCCGTGCCAATATAGCCGAAGAATGCCCCCCATACCCAGCCGTCAGATCGAGGTAGGAATCCCCTTCTTTCGGATCTAAGTACTTCAGGACTTCATCGAGCAACACTGGCTCGTGGTTGTTGTGGTGGTGTGTTGGTGTTTGCAAGGTCACCTAACCAGCAGCCAACGTTTTGTTTTTGTCTTCGGAAAC
>CAZWNK010000059.1:0-3567 GCA_964635445.1 uncultured Candidatus Saccharibacteria bacterium
AAGTTTAAATTATTATAAATGAGATTGTCTCTTTACAATATCAACAGCTTGTTCGATTGACGCAGACTCTGAGATGATGATTTCACCATCAAAACCTGTCACATCCTTCTGTTTATACCAGCGACGCAGTTCGGTCTCGCCGAACTCGTGAGCGTTCGGCTTCGTAGAATGCCGACGCAATGTCTCCTCAAAAGAGACATCCAAATAAAAGAAATAGTGGTCGGAGCAAACATTCTTCAATCTGCTAAGCATTTCCCCGTACCGATCCATTGATAAGATGCCGTCGAGAATAACAATATAGCCATGGTCTAAGGCGAAAATTACCGTCTGTTCTATCAAACCGATAATATTCGGAAGAGCTTCAGCATCTTTCTCTTTTTCCTTCAAAATAAAGCGTCGCAAGTAATCTTGTTCAACGATGGCAATTTTATGCTCGCTACTTTCGCGTACTTTTTTGGCAATTGTACCCTTCCCAGAGCCAGAGTTGCCACGAATGATTATAAGTTTAGATTTTAAGCGATTTACCATTTAAATTTTTTACTGGCCGGATGGGACACTGTTGGAACCGAGTTAGCACGTAATTTGCTGCCAATATTGTAATTGATGAGACACATAATTAAAATATCTTTCTCTTAGAATTTAGGTTATAATCAAATTATACTCAATTTGAATCTGTGGTCTATGTGCGGAAAATATTGACCAGAATAGATTAATATGATATAAATGAATAAGATTAAGAGTCAGAGGAATAGACCTTTGACAAAACAAGAAAGACAAAAATATGAGCAAATTTGACGAAAAATTATTCGGAAGGATCAACCAGTCTTGGGCAGGCATGGAAGCTGATGAATTCATTAGCTTTCTCCGACCAAAAATCAAGGAGGTTCTCACCGAGGAAGAATTCAGAAACCGCTTGAAAAAAGGCGATAAACTCCGAGTTAAGTTCGGAATTGATCCGACTGCTCGCGATATCCATCTCGGCCACATTGTGCCTATACTCGTGCTTAGGCAATTCGTCCAAGCCGGGCATCATGTCGATCTCATCATTGGCGATTTCACCGCACGCATCGGTGATCCGTCAGGGAGAGAAACGGCCAGGACACCTCTCACATCCGCAGATATTGCCGCCAATCAGCTTACCTACCAGGAGCAAATCGGCAAATACCTGGATGTCTCAAAGATAAGTGTCCACAGAAACAGTGATTGGCTTCTAGGTGTTTCGCTGGACAAATTCTTCGCAATCCTTCAATCGCTGAATCTGGCGCAAGCTACTCAACGAGAGGATTTCCGTGCGCGCGCTCGAAATCAACAAGGAGTCAGTCTGGCAGAGGTCTGCTATGGCGTGCTTATGGGCATTGACTCCGTGCAACTGAAATCAAACATCGAAATCGGCGGCATCGATCAGCTGTTGAATTTCCAGCAGTGTCGAACTGTCATGGGCGCTTGTGGCCTAACTGAGGAAGTCGTGCTCACCACCCCGATTCTTGAGGGAATCTCCGGAGACGGCAAAAAGATGAGCAAAAGCTACGGTAATTACATCGCTGTAAATGCTTCTCTCGAGGACAAGTTTGGAAAGATCATGTCTATTCCGGATCGTTTGATCCTGGATTATTTCTGTCTTTTCACTCTTATCAAGGAAGATGAGGTGGCTGAGCTTAAACAGTTCATCGCCTCTGATCCGTTGGAGGCCAAAAAACAGCTAGCAACGCTCGTTGTTGCCTGGGAAACGTCAAGCCTCGATCTTGCTCGTTCCGAACGCGAACGCTTCGAGAGAAAGTTTTCGGAGCGGTTGATACAGGACGAAGACGTTACAACCGTAAAGGTCAAGACTGGCGATACCCTGATAAACGCCCTGTTTTCCTCGAGGAAATTCGGCAGCCGTTCTGAACTGCGTCGCTTATTCGCCGAAAACGCCGTAAGAGAACTTGGACAGACTGAATCAGTCATACCGATCGAAAAGGTTGTCGATTCAACAATGTCTGTAAGGGCTGGGCGACGAAAATTCTTCAAGGTGATCCCCGAATGAAAGGAGTGATGTGTGAAAGCTATAAAACTCCTTCAAGAGAAGGGGCTTGTCAGAGTCGTAGGCCCGCTTCCCGATCAGCCACGGCTGGCCATGCTGGCTTGGGCGAGAAAACCGCCAAAGCATCCGTTCAAAGCATTTGTCAGTCTCAACAACCAGTTATCGGCAAATGCTCTGTCAGTGTTCGTCGATGATCTGTGTGCTATGGTTACACTGCAACGCAGTCCCGTTGAGCAAGCAAAGTTCAATGATCAGTACAAGCGTTTCTTTTCAGATTTGGGCTGTAAAACAGTCTTTTCTCGAGAGATGCTTGGTTGTGATGAACACCGGCTCGTGCTTGATAAGGTCATACAATTCGCTTCGCGCGTTTCCTTCTCGGCATTTATGCAGACGTTGCCGGGCCACAAGAAACGGACCATGCAAAATCTCAATATGGGTGAACTGCTCCATGGCGTAATTGAGCTTATGTGCCTTGAAGAGATCGCGAAGTGTGTTGACGGGATTGTCATGGGCGAGATGAGTCTGGCGATAGCAATGCTTCATCGGGATATTTGCACAAAGCCGCTCTCGATAGTGGCGATACCGCACTTCAGCAATGAGAGTGCTGTAAGCGAGTACATTAGGGACATAGAGTCTTAACAGGAGGAGAGTAAAATCTCCTCTTTTTTATACAAAAATTCCCCGGTCGGTCGATCGGGGATTTGTTGTTGGGCAGATTTCAGAATTCAGATCTTGAGGATATTGCAAAATGTAACTCGAAATCTGCTGAGGAAATAATTGAAGAACCTGCAGAACGAGCCTTGTTTTGCATTTGCAAGATGTTCTGATAGCTCATTTGCGAGTTTAGTGATCTGTCTGCGACGCATGCGATTGACGTGCAGATAATCGACAATCCCAGATCCGACTAGACTTGCCCCCAATATATCCGTAAGGATCAAGTCTCGATGATGTCTGATTCTCGACTTCCAGACCATCTCGAATCGATTGCCTACTTCCTTTTCGCACGTAAAGTAGAAGTACGCACCCATGAGGCCGTAGAAGAAATCCCCGGGCTTCACAGCCTTCAGTGATTTTATCCTCAACACACGAAATTCATCGTTAGTCAGAGAAAAAACCCTCCTGGCTGTCTCGATGTTGAAGATCTTAATGCTAATCCTAGTCGGTGACTTCCATGGAAGCGCCACCATGTCATAGCCAGGCAACATAGACAGTGTCTCGGCCGTTTCCGCGTCCAGACCATTGACACCTGCTTCACCAGATACTATGAGCCAGACGTCAACATCACTGTGATTGTCTTCGCTCCATGCAACTTCGGTATTGCCACTCCGTAATGACAGAGCCAGGGATCCGGAAACAAATAGGCAGTACTTCTCGGGCCAAACTACATCGCAAAAAGCTCGCAGTCTGACAATTTCCGGGAATATCTTGGGAAAAAATCTTTCGACTGATCCCAGTGCTATTAGATTATCGCTTTTCAATATTCTGCGGACCGCAGAACTCGGACTTATAGTTTTCATAGTTCATGTAATTTGTTTCAAATTTCT
>CAZWNK010000060.1:0-3538 GCA_964635445.1 uncultured Candidatus Saccharibacteria bacterium
CGCAGTACCATTCTGCCAACCCCCAACTAGGGGCAAGGGCAGCAATACCGCTCGGGAAACCACCGGCTCCGATTCAGGCACCCAAAAGCAATCCCAACAGTACCCAAAACACCTTGAAGGTCGCTGAAGTTCGTGACGGTATCGTCATCATGGATGACGGCTCGTTCCGCTCGGTTATCATGTGCAAATCAATCAATTTTGATCTCATGAGCCCCCAGGAACGTGAGGCGATCGAGTATGGCTATCAAGCGTTTATCAACTCTCTGTTCTTCCCAGTTCAGATCTTTATGCGTTCGACTCGCGTCGACTTGCGACCATATCTCGAACGACTCAACAAAATCCGGATGGAGCACGAGAACATGTTGCTCGCCCTCCTCATGGAAGATTACATCGAGTTCATCGCGGGCCTGACCGAACAGGTCAATATCATGGATAAGCGATTCTACGTCGTGATCCCTTATTACCCCAACACCGATCTCTCCAACGTCAAAGGTCAGAGCAAGAAGTTTTTCGGTGATCTCCTAAGCTTCAATAAAAAGGTCACTCAGGTCGTCGTCAACGAGATGGATCTCGAGAAAGCCAAGACTGAACTTCGTAACCGTGTCCAAGCCGTGATGTCAGGACTCTCACAGGTTGGTGTCCATAGTCTGCCCCTCGACACCCAAGAACTGATTGAGCTCTATTACGATGCATACAATCCCGACACCGCAACTCACCAGCCGATCCGTGATTTCAGTACCCTCAATGCACCGATTATCACTAAGGGACAAGGTGAAGTAACACCAAGTAACCTCACGAGGACGCTCGAATAATGGCCAAGAAGAAACGACCCACTGATCCTATCCATATCGCCGCTCAACAGCGAGCTCGAGAGCAAATGGAAGTGGAGATGGCGTTTCGCAAAGGTATCACTGCGCTCCGGGATTTCATCGCACCGAGTTCGTTGATTTACAGTGCCGGCTACTTCCAACTTGGTACGCGATTTGCACGCTCGTTCTATGTCTACGGTTACCCGAGGCAGCTCTACACTGGGTGGCTCTCGCCAATTATCAACCTCGATGAAGTCATCGATATCTCGATGTTTATCTACCCCGTCGAAAGCCAAGTCGTCCTCGAGAACTTGCGCAAGAAAGTAACCCAGCTCGAAGCTGGACGCATGATCGATGTCGAGAAGGGCAAGGTACGCGATCCGGGTAAGGAAGCCGCCATACAAGACGCTGAGGAATTGCGAGACAAACTGCAAGTAGGAGAAGAGCGATTCTTCCGATTTGGGTTTTATTTCACCCTCTACGCTTCGTCACTCCAAGAACTTGAGTTTGTGCAGCGCAAAGTTGAATCCATCCTCGGCCAACAACTCGTCTACAGTAAGCCCTCATCATCACAGATGGAGCAAGGCTTCAACTCCACCGTGCCACAGCTTGTCGATCAACTCCAAGTCAGGCGCAACATGAATACGGGTGCGCTCAGTACGAGCTTTCCATTTACCTCAGCTGATCTTACTCAAGAGAACGGCATCCTCTATGGCATCAATATGCACAACTCTGGCCTCGTGATTTTCGATCGGTACAGTCTCGAGAATGCCAATATGGTGGTCTTCGCCAAATCTGGCGCAGGTAAGTCATTTACCGTGAAGCTCGAGGCCTTGCGCTCGATGATGATGGGCACTGAGATCATGATCATTGACCCTGAGAATGAATACCAACGGATGTGTGAGGCGGTCGGCGGCAGTTATATTCGCCTGAGTCTTAACTCTGTCACGCGTATCAATCCATTTGATCTCCCTAGAGTCATAGACTCCGAGGACGCCGATAACGCGCTTCGCACCAATCTCATCACCCTTCATGGACTTTTGCGACTCATGATGGGCGGCGCTCAAGCTCAAATGTCTGGATCCAATGCCTCACTCTTTGCACCTGCTCTGAGTCCCGTTGAAGAGGCCGACCTCGATCAAGCCCTTATCGATACCTATGCCAAAGCTGGCATCACCAACGATCCATTGACCCACAATGTCACTCCACCGACTATCAGTGACCTGTACGACACGCTCTTGCATATGCAAGGGACCGGTCCGCAGTTAGCTCAACGCCTTCGTAAATACACCACCGGTACGTTTGCGGGTATTTTCTCTCAGCAAAGCAATGTTGACATCAACAACTCCATGGTGGTATTCAATATCCGTGATCTCGAGGACGAGCTGCGACCAGTCGCCATGTACATCGTCCTAAACTACATCTGGAACAAGACCAAGAGCGACAAGCGTAAACGTATGCTGATCATCGAGGAAGCGTGGCAGCTCATGAAATACGAGGACTCTGCTAACTTCATGTTTAGTCTCGCCAAGCGTGCACGTAAATACAACCTCAGTCTCACCACCGTTACCCAAGACGTCGAAGACTTTATGGGTAGTCGTATGGGACGGGCCATCGTTGCGAACGCTTCCATGCAAATTCTCCTCAAACAGTCGCCGTCAGCTGTCGATGTACTGGCCGAGGTATTCAAACTCACGAGCGAAGAGAAAAAACGACTCAGTAATTTCCCGGTTGGGCAGGGTCTATTCTTTGCAGGACAAAATCATGTCCATGTTCAGATTGCCGCCTCGCCAACTGAAGCGTCACTGATCGAGACCAACCCCAACCGTTTACAACAACTCGAGCAACTTCAGAATACTCAGGCCAACGACATGGCGAACAACGTCAATCAGACCTACAACAACGGAACACCCGCCTAGATGAGGGAAGTCTATGGCTACCAAATTACCTGACGAACTGCGGCCAGATTTTTTGAGAGAAACCCCTACCGACGAAGAACTTCGAGCGGCTACGGGTATTAGCAAAGATGAGGAGCAAGACTTAGAGAAACGGGCACGATCAAGAGACAAAGAAGCACTCCCGAGTGATGATGAGCTTCGCGAAGCGACCGGGATCAGTGATGACGAAGAGCGTGAACTAGACGCACGCGCCACCTCAGAAGACTCAGATAATGAAACTATCGACGAGGAACGTGAAGAGCTAGATTTAGATTCTGAAACGGAAGGATTCTACCGCCCTGAGAACAAGGGAGGTAGAAGAGGAAAGTCCAAGAAAAAACCAGAGCGCCTCAACGCTATCCGAAGCAAAGCCATGAGGCGTGTCGCAATCGCCGGCGCTACAGCCGTTATCTTTTCGGTTGGCGGAGTGTTTATTTTTATCGCACTACTGCCGCTCAAGATAAATAGTTTCGTAAACAATCTTGAAGATCGTTTCTTTGCCACCTCCCGACAAGCTATCGGCAACCGCATGGAGACACATTTCGAATGGTATGTACGCGAGCAATGGATACCCAGCCTTACCCCGTGCCCACGTACTCAAGTCACCAAAGATTGTACGCCGGCAATCGACGGGCAATCCCCATTTGCACGGATGGCTCGAGGTTGGCGAGATTCACATATCGAAGAGAATCTGAAAGCACGTCATGGTATATCGATTGAATTCAATCCGGTTGTCTACCAGAACGGTGGAAAAGCATACACACTCATGATCCATGGCAAAGAAGCTGGAAA
>CAZWNK010000061.1:0-3464 GCA_964635445.1 uncultured Candidatus Saccharibacteria bacterium
ATAACGTTCTGGGTCCGAAACCGGATAACCAAAGATAGTACCCCCATCTGGGTTGGTGAATTGGGCGAAATCAACGCTCACATAAAAGATGTTGTCGCCCAGAATCATAGCAACGCTATCGCTGCCTATAAATTCCTCGCCAATTATGAATGCCTCTGCAAGACCATGTGGCTTGTCTTGAATTTTGTACGTAAAACGACAGCCAATTCTCTCTCCGCTACCCAACAGCTGCTCAAATCGAGGCAAATCTTGGGGCGTTGAAATAATCAGGATATCACGTATGCCTGCCGACATGAGTGTTGATAGAGGATAATATATCATTGGCTTGTCGTATACAGGGACGAGCTGTTTGCTGATAGCTAGTGTGATTGGATACAGTCGTGTGCCCGATCCGCCAGCGAGGATAATGCCTTTCATAGTAGCCTTTCAATCATTGTTTTTGCTTAAAGCATTGTATATAACTTTCGCAAAAGCACTCTTAAACATGTCTACATCAAAACGTTTTGCATGCTTCATGATTTCTCGCGAATCAAATTGTGAAGATCTGAATCTCGTGAGTATATCAGCTAAATCTTTTGGAATTTGTTTATCGAAAAACAGGCCGGTTTTATGTTCTATTACTGTATCAAGCGCCCCACCCGCCTTATATGCGATCACTGGTGCGCCTGCAGCCATCGCCTCGACAGGCACGATGCCGAAGTCATCCTCATTTGGGAATATAAATGCTTCAGCCGACTGAAAGTATTTAGGCATCTCACTGTCTGATACATGTTTCAAAAATTTGACAGTCGGACCTGCCATTTTTTTAAGTCGCTCGTGGTCGGGACCGTTACCGATAACTGTTAGTGGCACATTGGCCATAGTGCAGGCCTGTACGGCAAGATCGAAGCGCTTGTATGGTGTCTGTCGTCCGGCTATCACAAAGCCGTGACGCTGGCCTGCTTCTGTCGAAGCGAATCGCTTTGTGTTAACTGGTGGGTATAGCAAAACTGATTTTCGTTGGTAATAGGTTGTAATTCGTTTTTGTACAGCTTTTGAGATAGCGATGATGACGTCAGGACGTTGTGCAGCCTTGTAATCCCAGCGACGCATAGGTCCCAGTAAGGCTTTCAAACCGAGTCGTGCGATTGGGTTGAATAATGCACCAAATCCCGGGTTAGCAAGGTATTCGTTGTAGCGAACCCAGTAATAATGAGTTGGCGTGTAGCAGTAGTGAACATGCAGTGAACTATCTGGCACTCGGACGCCTTTTGCCTCTGCACTACCCACAGAAATGACCACATCAAAACCTGAAAGCTTGAGATGTCGAAACCATCGTTGTCGCAAGATAGGCAGAAATTTGTACAATTTCGAAAAAGGAAATCGTTGCATATAACTTAGATGAAGCTCGGCATCTAGAAGTGCCTTGCGAGATGCTGAGGTGCAGTATGCCATGTAGATTGGGGCGCTGGGGTATATCTCGTGCAGGGCAACGATAACACGCTCGGAGCCGCCTCCCGCTAACCAATCTGTCACTATGGCAATGCGTGGTGATTTCATCAGGAGCGGAATCCTCGTCTATTGATAAGCACCCAGAAGGTTCGGAGAAGGATGGTTATATCAAGCCAGAAACTCCAATTTTGTACGTAGAAAATGTCGAGTTTTACACGTTCCTCCAAAGTGATGTCATCGCGGCCCGAAACCTGTGCGAGTCCCGTAATGCCTGTTTTGACGCTGAGCATGAGGGGGCGGTTTTCTTTGTATTCTTCGGCGTGTTTTTCGACAACGGCGCGTGGGCCAACTAGACTGATATCGCCCTTTATGACATTGAACAACTGCGGCAGCTCGTCGAGACTTGTACTTCGCAAGAATCGACCGGCTGACGTGATGCGCGGATCGTTCCGGACTTTACCGCGATTTTCCTGAAACTCTTTCACTAAGTCCTCACGACCCATAGATCGAAAAGTCTCAATCTCGTCCTTGCCGTTAAATTCCATCTTGAGGGTCCGGAATTTGTAGACGAAGAAGTTGGTATCAAACCGTGTCAGGCGTCTTTGCTTGAACAGCACCGGTCCGTGAGGATCGGTAAGTTTGATCAAGATAGCGGTCAGCAACATAAGCGGCGACAGAACCACAACCGCTATCAGGCCTACGGTGATGTCAAATAATCGTTTCACAATACGTCCCCAGCCAAACAGTGCCGTCTCATGTACTGAAACAACAGGGAAGGATTGGATAAGTTCTATACGGTTGTTGGAGGTATAGAGTGTGGTATTGCCGGGGACAAATTTATATGCCACATGGTGCACAAATGCTGTCTGCTGGATCTTTCGATTTAAAGACTCGCTCTCATAAAGTTCGGTTTGGATAATTGCGTGGACCTGTAATTTCTGAAGAGAGTCAAGAGCCGTTTCAATAGATGTGAAATGACGTATGTTTCCATAGTCATGAGTGGCGCGACTGGCTATAGCAACGATCTTATACCCTGTGAGTCTGGTGCTTGAGAGGTGCTCGACGAGTTTCGTCGTGACTTCGGAGTTGCCGATAATCATGATGCGATTGACGCCGATCCCAAATCGGAAGAGCGTTCGTCTGACGAGTAGCATCACATTTCGCTCAATGAGCAGCAAGAAATACCCAAGACCGAGTGCAAAAATAGGTACTAATTTCCCCGGAAAAATTGAGCGATTCGAAAAGAAATCATAGGCGATAACACATAAGATACCGAAAACCGATCCAACAAAGAGAAGCGCGTACTCACGGAGTCGCTTGCTATAGACGTCACTGTTGTAGAGCCCGAGTAGTCCGAAGATAAGCAGCCAAAAGGGGATGAGAAAGAGAAATAATCGGAAAAATTCCAGTGAGCTGATTTGGTTGGTAATAGGGTGATCAGTGATGTTAACGCTCACTCGTAAGATATAGGCGATGACAAAAGCCAACAGTACGGCGATAAAATCAGCAATAACCAAAAAGAAGCTGAAGACAAACGAGAAGTTGTTTTTCATAAGAGTACGTTCGCTTTTATTGTAACACCCAGAACGATCAGTCATACTATGAGAATCATGCAAGTGGGGACTTCGAATAAGTATCTGTTGGTTTGGCTCAAATATGGTGTCGTAGCTATTCTGGTGCTGATGCCAGTGCAGGCCGTCGTGGTCACCTGGCTGCGCTCCCTCTCGCCGAGATTTGATTTGCTTTTGGCTTGGAAAGAAATACTACTTGCCGTGTTGTGTATACCTGTGAGCTTACTGATCGCACGCGACGCAAATCTCAAACGCTCCTTGAAACGCTCCCCTGTTGTTCGCTTGATTCTGTTGTTTACGGTTCTTCATATTGTGCTCGGCATCATCCACAATAGTGAAATAGTGGCCCGCATAACAGGGATAGCGCTGAACCTTCGGTTCCTGGCTTTTTACGTCATGGCGCTGATCGTTCGATATTATCGGCCAGTATCGACTCAGCAGCTGTTGCGCTGGCTGCTTGTC
>CAZWNK010000062.1:0-3456 GCA_964635445.1 uncultured Candidatus Saccharibacteria bacterium
TTTCCACAGGGCCTATTACTACGACTACTATATATATTAAGTAGAGAGGATATCAAAGACATGAAAGTACAGGTAACTCAGGAAAATCTAGCCAAAGCACTTAATACCGTCGGTAAAGTGGCAAGTGGGCGCGCAACACTCCCCATCCTCTCAAACGTTCTTATTAAAACAGTTGATCATCGGCTCCAGATTAGTGCCACAAACTTAGAGATAGCACTGACTATAACAATCGGGGCCAAAGTTGTTGATGAGGGAGCAGTCACTGTACCAGCTCGTTTGATGAGTGAATTCGTTTCTTCCCTACCAACAGGTAATATCGAACTTACGCTCGAGGATAATAAGCTACATATTGCGACAACATCATACAAATCAACGATCAATGGCTCACCAGTTGAAGACTACCCATCACTCCCCTCCATCACCTCGAATCAGTCCTATACCCTAAAACCTCAAGACCTCAAAAAGGCATTACAACAAGTGATTATTGCTGCTTCTCATGACGAGACACGGCCAGTTCTCACCGGTGTCTACTTCCACACACACGAAAACAATCTCTATATTGTTTCCACAGACAGCTATCGTTTAGCGGAGAAGAGACTTATACCACTTGATAGTGATGTGCAGATGATCGTACCAGCGAGCTCGATGCAAGAGCTCTTACGGGTCATGCAGGATGGTGATACCGATATTAGTGTAGTCTTTGACGAGCAACAAGTTCGGTTTACATTTGGAGAAACTGAGCTTATCACTCGTCTTATTGATGGCAAATACCCAGACTATCGGCAACTAATACCTCGACAGAGCGATATGCACTTCACGATAGATCGAGGTGAATTCATCACGATCACCAAGGTTTCAAGTTTGTTTGCTCGAGAAAGTGCAGGTAGTATTACGCTTCATATAGACAGCGAAAAAGGAGTTGTCGAGATACAGTCGGTTGCCTCGCAGGTTGGTGAGAATACAGCCACCGCAGAAGCCGAAATTACCGGGAGTGGTGATGTAACCCTTAACTCCAAATACTTACTCGATGCGCTGAATGCCATGAGCGACGATCGTGTAACGTTCTCTTTTGGAGGTAAGTTAAGCCCTTGTATATTGACGAGTGCCGATCCAAAATCAGACAGCTATGTACATGTTGTCATGCCGCTCCGTAGCTAGTGTGGAATAATACGAGGACTATGTATACCTCGCTGCGTCTACAACACTTTCGTAACTATACGGACCAAGCTTTTGAGCTGAGTCCTCAAGTAAACGTTGTTGTCGGGTTAAACGGAAGTGGCAAAACCAATCTCCTTGAAGCGATTCTGGTGTTGTCTCAGGGTGTTTCGTATCGTGCACCAGATCGTGAGCTTCTGGAGCACAACAAAACCTGGTCACGACTTGATGGTGTGCTTAAAGACGGCAGTGAACGTATTTGGAAGCTCGATTATCGACACGATCGTCCACAAAAGTCATTTATCATCGGCGGCAGTGCCTTAAAACGACTTACATTGCACCGAGCCCTCCCAGTTGCGCTGTTTGAACCGGAACATATGCGCCTACTGACTGGGCAACCAGAAATACGGCGCGAATTTATCGATACCATCCTCGAACAAACTGTGCCTGGATTTCGGACCACCAGGCTTAACTATCGTCGGGCCCTGTCACAGCGAAACCGACTCTTAAAACAAGGTGTCAGTGATCTAGATCACCTCTTTGTTTGGAATGTACGGCTAAGCGAACTTGGCGCACTTATAGCAACACAAAGAGCGTTATTGGTCGACAGGATGAATGCGACCATCGGTACGGTGTATAGTTCAATAGCAGATAATGTAACCAAGCTTGAAGTTATATATCACAGCACCACCTCACTTCATGACTACGCCTCTCATTTGTTGAAAGATCTTGAAAAACACACCGCGCGAGATATCGAACGAGGCTTTACCTCAGTTGGTCCCCATCGAGACGATTTGCGATTCCTAATCGGCGGTCACGATAGTGAGTTCAGTGCCTCTAGAGGTGAGACGAGAACCATCATCCTGTCATGCAAACTTATCGAACTACAGGTGCTCGAAGAGGCGTATGACAAGCGTCCTATTGTATTACTTGACGATGTCTTTAGTGAACTCGATTCAACTCGTCGCGCGGCGCTAGCGCAGTACTTGCAAGATTATCAAACGATTATCACCACAACGGATGCCGATACAGTTAAAAGCAAATCGTTAAAAACAGGTCAGAGAATCACCCTGAGTGCTTAACGAGATTCATATCTGATGTCGGCAACAATGGTATTGATGCCATTTTTTTGCAAGACTGATAGTGCATCGGTTTTGGTAGAGCTTGGGTTAAATCCTCTTTCGGTGATGACAGAGTAATAGTTTGCAAAAACAGAGTAAATAATAACGTACCCATTCCCGATGTATGGAAGTGACTGGTTAAAGCTTTCAACTTGATTGATGCCGTCGGTATTGAAGCGCAAAATAAAGCTGCTTGTTTTCTTTGTTTTTGCGGACCGTACACCACTTATCCCAAGTGAATAAGAAGACCCACCCTTAAGATGCTTTGATGTGGATGTAATTAACAAAACAAGCTTATTGCCAGAAATACTTGTCGAAAAACTATCTTGATTGTTTGTGGTTACGCCAATTTTACTTGTTGGATCAATAGCTGATGTCATAGTGATGGTCAATTGCGTGGTGAGATTAGAGGTCGTGGGTACATTACGCGGAGTGTTCTCAAATTCTGGATCATATATCACTGTCATAGTAGGGTCCGTGCTCTTAATACGAAAGACGTTGTTGTTGTGTGAAGCAATCATGAACAACATCCCAACTCCTAGAAATAGCCCCATAACAAAGATTACAACAAGTATTCTTCGTGACATCATTGAGTCCCTCCGGATAAGGGTAACTCAGCCTTTACTTTAGTCAAATACTCATCACCGACGTCAATTTTCCCGCTCGGGTTCGAAACGTATCTATCAACTAAATGATGTGAAGTAACACCGGTAAATTTGCTTGGGTCGCCGTCTTTTGGTACGTTGAACTGACTCATAAGTTGCTTAACTAAACCAACTACTGCTTGGAATTGTGTATCGTTACCTATTAAATCATTAGCACCCAACCCAGCGATTTCCATACCTACACAACTGCTGTTTGCGTCTTTGGCATGAAACGCAAGCGTGTCTGGTGTTGGTGTAAGTGCATAAACAGTTCCGTTGCCCGAAACAAAATACTGAACACTCAAGCCTCGACCATTCATACCATTAATAAATTCCTCTACTGATTGCGTCGAGGGACCCCCCGTCCAGTGAAGAACAATGCATTTAACATCTATTTTGCTTCCAGTCCATGTGTTGGTGTGCGCGTTGTTGGCGTCGACATTTCCAGCACAAGAAGTTGAACCTGGGGTGCTACCGGAGTCATCTAGTGGCTGTCCGGAAATCTTGGCATAAAAGTTAGTACCATCATCTATATA
>CAZWNK010000063.1:0-3452 GCA_964635445.1 uncultured Candidatus Saccharibacteria bacterium
ATTACGTGATTGGCAAGGACATGGATAAAAACGAAGTGTACGTTACGACAGATCTAAATGATGAGCGACTGTGGAGGAAAAAAATCCACCTTACTGACATGCATTGGATCAACGAGGCCACTACTGACAATGAGACTTTGCAGGTAAGGTTACGTCATCGTGGTGAATTGGTTGATTGCACCATTGAAACCCTGAAGGGTGATGGAGCGGAGTTAAAATTAGCCACGCCAGTCCGAGGGGTAACTCCCGGGCAATCCGCGGTACTGTATAGCGAAGACCAATGTCTAGGTGGTGGGATTGTCGCCTAAGGACTGATGTTCTGAGCCAGGGTCTATTGCTGACAAAAATGCCTGCACGATAGATATCTGATCGATCAAGACAGCCTGTCTCATGACGATCTCGCTCGGGGTGAGACTAGGGCTGTTGGTAGGATTGGGTATCAGATCCTGTAATTGGCAGAGTCGGAGTCTCAGAGCTAACTCTAAATCTGGTAAAGTTAGGTCGTCGGTTCCGCTATCTGTTATTCCCTCCTCGAAGAAAAGGAAATATTTATCAACTTCATCTCTAGCGCTGATCACGAGCCTTTTCGGCGCTGGTATCCCTAGGCTCGTGTCGACTAGGTGAAATCCGACCTCAAGTTGCCGTAGAGCCTCGCGGTTTACCGGTATAGTTTTCATATTCATACGATACGATGATTATCAAGATAGTCAATGTTCTTTAGGCAAGACGAAGTGATGAGGTGTTTGTCAATCGAGTCACCTCTGTTAGAATGAGCGTATGACAGCCCAAGAGATTAGACAAAAATATCTTGATTTCTTTGTGGAGCGTGGACATACCGTGGTTCCGCGTGCTTTACTCGTACCTCAAGACGATCCTACGACATTGTTCACCAATTCTGGCATGCAGCCATTGCTACCATATCTACTCGGTCAACCACACCCGGAGGGTGTAAGATTAGTCGATTCACAAACATGTTTGCGCGCACAAGACATCGAAGAAGTGAAAGACAATCGTCACACAACGTTTTTCGAGATGCTTGGTAACTGGAGTCTCGGGGATTATTTCAAAAAAGAGCAGCTGCCTTGGTTCTGGGAGTTTTTAACAGACACGCTTCATCTCGATCCACAGAGAATTTATGTGACGTGCTGCAGCGGTTTTCCTGAGTACGATGTGCCCAAAGATACAGAATCTGCTGCTATCTGGAAGGAACTTTTCAACCAGAAAGGTATTGATGCAGAAGAAGTTGAAATTGGCTCTGAAGAACATGGCTACCAAGTTGGCGAACAAGATGGTCGGATATTTTTCTACGACAAAAAGAATTGGTGGAGTCGTGCAGGGACCCCCGACAAGATGCCGGTTGGTGAACCAGGTGGTCCGGATAGCGAAGTATTTTATCGGTTTGACAGCGTGGAGCATGATCCGAAGTGGGGGACTTTCTGCCACCCTAACTGTGACTGTGGTCGCTATATAGAGCTCGGAAACTCTGTTTTTATGGAATATCTACGTACAGAGACGGGGTTCGCTAAACTTCCTAAACAGAATGTGGATTATGGCGGAGGGTTGGAAAGAATTGCCGCAGCAGTTATCGACGAGCCGGATGTTTTCAAGATCAGTCTGCTTTGGCCGGTTATAGAGAAATTGCAGCAACAGAGCGGCAAGCATTACGCCGATCATACTGAAAGCATGCGTGTCATTGCGGATCATCTACGTGGCTCAGTATTCTTAGCGGTTGACGGTGTGGCGCCGAGCAATAAAGAGCAGGGTTATGTCATGCGTCGACTCATGCGTCGTGCAATCCGTTTTGCGTTTGATTTGGGTATAGAACAGGATCTCTGTAGAGAAATTGTGCCTGTTGTGACGAATATGTACAAAAATGACTATCCTGAGGTTGCTGAGCGTGAACAAGTAGTTCTCGATGTTTTGTCTAGAGAGGAAAAGATTTTTAGGCAGACATTACGCAAAGGCATTCATGAGTTTGAAAAACTAACAAATACAAGAAAGACTATTAGTGGAGCAGATATTTTCTTGCTGCATGATACCTATGGTTTTCCTACCGAGCTTTCTATCGAAGAAGCTGAGAAGCAGAATATTGTCATTGATGATGATTGGCGTGAAGATTTTGACAAATTGATGGCCGAGCAACGAGAGCGGTCTCAGACAGCGAGCAGAGGTACATTTAAAGGTGGTTTAGCGGATCATTCTGAAGAAGTAACGAAGTACCATACTGCAACCCATCTCATGTACAAAGCACTCCGTACGGTACTCGGTGAGCATGTGGTGCAGCGCGGCAGTAATATCACAGCTGAGCGTTTGCGGTTTGATTTTTCGCATCCCGAGAAAGTGACGCCAGAACAAATTGCTGAAGTTGAAAAAATCGTCAATGAACAGATCGACAAAGATTGGCCAATGAGCTGGCGTGAAGAAAATACCAAAGAAGCATTAGCCAGTGGAGTTATGGGCGCCTTCGGGGATCGCTATGGTGATGTCGTGAAGGTTTATACGGTTGGTGATCCCGACGGTGAACATTATTCACGTGAGATTTGTGGGGGCCCACACGTCGAACACACCGGTGTACTCGGAGAGGGTGGAAAACGATTTACGATCACCAAAGAAGAGGCGTCGAGTGCTGGAGTTCGGCGCATTAAAGCGGTTTTACAGTAAAAGCTTTGCTATGCTGAAATCAGTACATCATATAAATGGTGGTGAAGCATTTACCAGTATCTTCCGGTTTACAAACCCCGATGCTGAAGGTGGTTGTGACAGAATCGTACGAAAGTTCTGCGAGAACCCACTCGTAGAACGATTAGAGACGATAAGGGGAGAAGTCCCCGGAGAGATCCAGCTTGCAATAACGTATGACGCTGACTTCTTCGGTGCGATCGCGCTGGCTGTACGTATCGAGAACGCCAGCAGAGACGAAATTACTGTTATGCCTTCGCCTGAATATTTGTAATGGTAAAATAGAGGCATGCTTGATAAAGTTAAACGTCTTCGAGAGACGTTGAAGAAATCTGACAGTGCTACTCCTAATGAACAAATACTTGTCGGACTCGATATAGGCACCGAGTTTGTTAAAGCACTTATCGCGCGCGTGCGCGGGGATGAACTTGATGTTATTGGTGTTGGCAGAGCACATCAGGGACTCACTGATATGCAGTCGGGCGCTATTGCTGATATAGCAGGCGTCGTTGCAAACTGCGACAAAGCGCTGTCTGAGGCGGAATCGCAAGCTGGCGTGTCAGGTAAGGCCGCGGTGATTGGTATTGCGGGCGAACTTGTCAAAGGCACGACTACGACGATACATTTCAAACGCGCCAAGGCTGAAGAGCCGATTAGTATGTCTGAGATGGAGCACATCATCCAGGTTATTCAGAAGAAAGCGTATGATCAAGCGCGTGCGAGTCTGAGTCTGGAAATCGGTAGCAAAGATGTTGACGTCAAACTAGTGAATA
>CAZWNK010000064.1:0-3082 GCA_964635445.1 uncultured Candidatus Saccharibacteria bacterium
TCTCCAGTGCTCTAAGTTCGGTGTCACTCGCTGGTTCGCCATTCAAATATATATCAGGATCTGTATTTCCGATGCTCATCTTATGCGTGATTATACCAATATTGGTACATTACGCCAGAACTTTTTGGTATTAATCGCAACAATATTATTTCTTCTTGCGTCGCTTGAGATCTCCGAGGTGTCCATAGCCGGGTTTGACTATCGTTTTGGCTTTTTTCTTACGATCTTTGAGTATGGATTTGCCGATACTCGTCACATTGGCGAACCGCCCTTTGCGATCGCGCTCGACATAGTGTGCCTTGCCTTGAATTTTGATAGTGTCGCGTTTACCCATCCCAACGCTCCTTCTAAGATGTTAAATATTCTCATCGCCATCGTAGCATAAGCTTTGCCCTATGCAATAGTAGGGAAGTGGAGTTCCCTAGTTTTAAAAATTGGAGCGTGGTACATAATAGAGGTTAAACAAGGATGAACGTATGAGCCATGAGGTCAATATTCATGAAGCGCAAATTTCAATCTTGCGCGAACTATTATTTCACCAGGAAGCGGGGTTTAACGAGCTGAAGAAGCCGACTGGACTCGACAGCGACCATTTCAAGTTTCACATAGCCCGGCTTGTCGATTTGGGCTTTGTCGAAAAGCAAGAGTCTGGTAAATACAAACTAACTCACAAAGGCAAAGAACATGCTAACAAGCTCGATACCGATGCTCACACCATCGAGCGTCAGCCGAAGATATCGGTCCTTATAGCAGGGTGGCGAAAGAGTGAAAATGGCGAGATCGAGTATCTTGTGCAGCAACGGTTGAAGAATCCTTACTATGGATTTTGGGCACGCCTGGGCGGCAAAATTAGTTGGGGAGAAACTGCCGAGGAAGCTGCGGCTCGAGAACTAAAAGAAGAGGCAGGACTGGAGGCAGATCTGAAATACTGCACGCTTTATCACAAACTTGACTATAACAAGCAGAGTGGAGATATCCTGGAAGATAAATTTTTCATCACATTTACAGCACAAAATTTCAGAGGTGAATTTATCGAAGAGTTCGAAGGTGGTCGCAATGCCTGGATGACACTCGAAGAGATCCGATCGCAAGACAAAATATTCTCAGGTCTGGAAACAAGCGACGATTATGTTTATGGACGACTAGATAGCTTTATTGAAAAGAAGTTCTACTATGAACCAGACGAATATTAGACTTACTTGACCAGTGTTAAACTGGTTAGGTAAATAAGGAACAATTATGAATCAAAAAATCATGCCATGCCTGTGGTTTGAAGGTCAGGCTGAAGAAGCGGCCAATCTATACATCTCGTTGTTCAAAAATTCTAAGATTCTAACGACACAACGCTTTGACAAGGCAAGCGCAGAGCAATCGGGCATGCCCGAGGGAAGTGTATTGACTGTTGAATTTGAACTCGATGGCCAGAAATTCCTCGGACTCAACGGTGGACCGCAATTCAAATTCACCGAAGCCGTCTCATTTATCATTGAATGCGAAGACCAAGACGAAGTTGATCATTTCTGGAATGGTCTGATTGCAGACGGCGGGGAAGAGAGTCAGTGTGGTTGGTTGAAAGACAAGTTTGGACTCTCCTGGCAAGTTGTTCCAAAACGGTTGAATGAACTATTGAGCGATCCTGATCCAGCCCGCGCTCAGCGCGCCATGCAGGCAATGCTCAAGATGAAAAAACTAATCATCAGTGACCTTGAGAGTGCAGTCGAATAGAGAGGTTGCTATACTGTTCGACTATATAGTGTTTTTGTCTACTTAGTGTTACTATTCCTATATAACTTATCGAGGTTGACACTACATATGGCGAATCTTAGACACTTGAGAGAATGCGCGGTTTCAGTTGAAACTAAAGCCGCCGAGGCAAAGACAAAGGCAGATCGATTCCGAACTGCCTTAACATGCTATCCTCATGCTCGAGCGACTGCATTTGATTTGATTCTTTCCAAATTAGGTGCTGAACGAATAATTGCGGAATCTCAAAATGGAAATATTGGCAAACCAGAGGAATTTCGTAGCGATTTGGTTCCTCTTGGAAGGATAGAAAAAGACCCACAAACATCAGGAACCTCCCGAACTCATCTCTTTGGAGTTGCATACACAACTAGGATAGGATGGGGCGGCGCAAGTCCTGAGACAGAACAAAGTATTTTAGATAATCTCCGGTCTGATGCTGATTATTTTCGTGACTTTATGCTAAAAGCAGTTGAGCGATTTGGTGTTAGATATTATGCGGGAACTTCTGATGGATCTGATCTGCTACAGATTGAGGATGAATGGGTGAGTCGGTATATATTTTGGGGCACAAAGGTTGATGGCACCGAGTCAGACGATGAGTTAGCTAGACTCTATGACGAACGGGGCATATCTGTGGAATCCCTGATAGGACTCGACGTAACACTTACTCAACTCGCACAAGCTGCTTCTCAAGACTAGAGATTGCTGTCCGAGGATCATAAGACCTGGGGATATGAACGAATGTATAGGGCTTTTTTGGGAATTCTCTGACTAACTTATATGAAACAAGATTGCACCATGAATTACCTATGCCTCTAGCAAGCTTGATGCCGTCACTGGGCTGGAGAAAATAGGGGATTGGTTTCGTCGCGATTTTAGATTTACTGTTCCGAAACTTGCTAGAACAAATAGTCTCGATTCTCAAAGCATTTGTATCGCGGCCACTGTACTTACCCATACCGAGAATATAGTTGTAGTACGTAAAATTAGTTTCCCTGATAAAACTTTCTATGTCAGAAACGCTAGATTTTACTATGTTTTTATCGAATTGATTGTCAAGCAAACAGGCAACTTTTTCGGCTATAGTCCCTTTGAATGCAAATATAAGAATTTTCATAATCCTCAAAATAATAACCTGATGTCCTTGTAACATAAACTATAAGCTCTTGTACTAGCTATAGGGGTAGAATTCCGATATAATCACGCTGCTAATGGGGATTAGCCAAGTGGTAAGGCACCGGGTTTTGGTCCCGGCATTCGGGGGTTCGAATCCCTCATCCCCAGCCATGAAATGACCGGACTTTGATGTCCGGTTTTTTCATGGCTCTGTGAATTG
>CAZWNK010000065.1:0-3078 GCA_964635445.1 uncultured Candidatus Saccharibacteria bacterium
GGCGCTAACTGGGATATTGGACTCGACGTACAGTCCGGTGGACTCAACCTTGCTGGCTATACTAGCGGTGGTAGTCCTTCGGATCCTGCAGCACCTGACGCAGATAACCTCCGTGTCTACGCCAAAAAGATTTCGGGACGCATGATGCTGAAGATGAAAGGTCCATCGGGAGTTGATAACTCTTTCCAGCCAGCGCTTTTCGGTAACAATATCATCCTCTACACTCCGACAAGCGGTACCACTGTCACTGGTGGGTTCGGTACGCTTTGGGCGAAGGGCAGTAGTGGTGGTACGGTTTCTACTCCCACACCATCTAAGACGTCGCCTGCCGTAACCAACCAGATGCACCGTACTCGTCACCAGAACGTGGCTACGACAACCAACCAAGCTATGGGTATCCGCGCCAGTGCTACCGACTCATTCCAATTTTGGATGGGTAATGCCGCTAGACTCGGTGGATTCTTCTTTAACACACGGTTCAATCTTGACTCATATCCAGCATCGACGATCCGTATATTTGCAGGCCTTGCATCTACGACCACTGAAGTAGTGGCGTCTGATACGGTTGCGAACGATGTAGTGGGTCTTTGGCACGATACGACAGATCCTGCAAGTGGTGCGAATTCATTCAACCTCGTGACGAGAAACAACACGACGACAACGAAGACATCGATCGCTCTATCGAACGCTTTGGCCGCCGGTAACTCGTACGATTGGTTTATGTTTGTTAAGCCGAACGACACCACTGTCTATTATCGTCTGGATGATCTTGTCAATGGAGTGACCTATGAAGGAAGCACCTCTACTACAGTGCCTCGAAATACCATCTTTTTGGCGCCACAAGTGGAGATGAGTAATGGTACGGCTAATACCACCGTTGGTACGACAGCTATAGGTGTTAACCGAATCTACATTGAGTCTGATAAATAGTCATTCGGGACGGTTTCATATAGCAGCGTCGGTAGGTATACTGGATACATATGAGGACTAAGGGGCACACCACGAGGAATATCGCGACGGTTGGCATTACTGTTTGTTTGACAGTCGGCGCTATTATCCTCGGACAATCTGTATTGCCTGAGAAAACCAAATCACAGGTGGATATAGCCAACGTGAAAGCTGCCGTCAGTAAACTTATGATACTACCCAGCAACGAAGAGCCAACATTGGCGAGTGTGCAGGATAAATCTAAGCTTGCTGATGAATTCTTGCGTAGTAAAACCGAGAATGGCGATAAGGTACTTGTCTATACAGATAATCATCTGGTTATCGTATACAGACCCTCCATACAGAAGATTGCCGCTGTAGGCGTTGCAAATGTTGATCCTGCTTATCCAGAGTCAAAAGGAGCAACAATAGTTGTACTGGATGGCAGTAACAACCCAGTCAAAACAAGACAAATCATCGATAGTATCAAAAAAGCGTACCCAGAGAGTAAGGTCACTGACGGCGGCAAGACAAACAAACAAGACTTTCAAACCACGATTATCATCGATAACACAAATCAGAAGGACTATCTCGTCGAGGCATTAGTAGTCAAGCTACCCGGCAAACGAGGGGTCGTACCTTTATCGGAAGCAAAAACGGAAAGTGATATTGAGGTGATCGTCGGTATTGATCCTAAATAGATAGTACAAGAAGTGAAGGGGATGATCTATTGCCGGGAGAGACATAATGAATAGTGCCGTTGTGTAGAAATCTACATGTGAGTAAATTTCTGATAAATTGTTACAGAATATTATTTCAATATGTCAAATAGGTATC
Organism: uncultured Candidatus Saccharibacteria bacterium; assembly: GCA_964635445.1. Classification (GTDB taxonomy): domain Bacteria; phylum Patescibacteriota; class Saccharimonadia; order Saccharimonadales; family CAZDBS01; genus CAZDBS01. The sequence continues at coordinate 1,765 of CAZWNK010000065.1, forward strand.
GAGTATTTAATACATCAAGTACAAGTTACAGCATCAATCAGTAACGTAGTAAATAAATCAATGTAAAGTTTGATACAAAATACGTCATTTTTTATGTATATTAATTTAAAGTTGAACTGAGTTGCCCAATAAATAACCACCACTATGCTGTAGCTTATTGCAAATTCGGGGACATACAAGACGCTAGTATGTAGCTTGTCAGTACAATATCAGGACGGTGTGATAGGAGAAGCGTGCACCAATTGAAAGTGACAAAACGTAGTATGATCAAAAATTACCTGGTGTTCCCATGGATTAATGCTCAGCTTTGGCACAAAACAGGCGTGTCGCACAATATACTAACAACAGATGAGCTGCCTTGTGTATGACGCAGCTGCAAGCTAGAGCCCGATTGATTTACAAGTAGGCCTTGCATGTCGATGAAGATATGAAGCAGAACCAATGAAAAGTTGTGGTGATGTGTAGATTGAATGTTACGCACACAGGACTGTGAGTCGAGATCGATACGACGAAGACTATTGTGTTCGACAGAATGCGCACGAGAACAACGACTTGATATCGAATACAAAAATGATATTAACAGGGGTAACCAAGTTATCCACACGGCACTTTGAACACTTATTTACCTCTATTGCAACAGGGGTACTTCTCTGCCATACTAACCGCAAGCACTTTAAGCGAGGCTTTCGGTGGACGATCAAAATAAAAACTCATCAAGTTTTAGTGATGTCTCTAGCCAGGGGCCGATTCAAGATGTCTCGCCAACTATCCAATCCGCTCTGAACCAGCCGGTTCAGCCCGTACTCAGGGAGCGTGATCTTGAAAAAGAAGCTCTGAGGCAACCGTTACCACAGCAGCCGGTACCCGTGCAGTACAAATCACCTCACCTGCTCAAAGGTTGGATGCGACGCTGGTTACCTCGAATAGGCGTGGTACTGTTGGTAGCCACAATTGTCACGACAATTACCGTCGTGCAGTCTAATCGCTCGAAGCGAAATAGTGCCGACTCATTTCCTCCGAGTGCCCCTACCCTAACTAATAGTGAATCGCTTCAGGGGACACTACAATTGTCACAAGACAAACAACTGAATGTTAACGCACAACTGAGAGCTAATAATTCATTGGTAATTTCCCCCACAACACGACCCGAAAATCCTGTTATTGTACAGGTGTATTAAGACAATGAGCTTGGAAAATTCTTCTACTACAATGGGACCGATTGGCAGGAAATGGGATCTGGTACAGTCGCGACTGGAACGGGGCTCGCCTACACAGGAGAGCTGTTACAAAACACAGATGTACTTGGGTTATCGA
>CAZWNK010000066.1:0-2917 GCA_964635445.1 uncultured Candidatus Saccharibacteria bacterium
TTATCGATTTTGAGCATGCCGCCGTTCATATATACCTCACTCTATCACAGAGTTCGTGTTACGGTCTCGCGAGTTAAGAATTCCAGTCGATCACCTTCTTCGATGACGAGCTTCTGATTGAGTTTCAGCTGTAAGCCACACATCTCACCTTCCAAAACTTCTTTCACCTCTTGGGCGCCGCGCTTGACGCTGGTGACTTGTACTTCAGCTAACTCTTCCTTGTCTCGGATCACCTTGGCGAGACAGCCGCTGACGACTTTGCCCTTGGTGACTTCACCGCCACAAATGATTTCATCTTTGCCAGTTTTGAAAACACCTTTGACCACGAGCCGACCAAGTTCGTTCTCGACAACTTCAGGTGCGAGCAATGAACTGAGGTTTTCTTTCACATCATCAAGTAGTTCATAGATGACAGTGAACGTACGGACGCGAACCTTCTGACGAAGCGCCGCTTGTTTGATATTGACCGGAATCTGCACGTTGAACCCGTAGATAATCGCATCGGAGGCTTCGGCCATATGGATGTCGTTTTCGCTGATATTACCGACACCAGAACCGACAACACGCGTCGCGACTTCATCGTTATCAAGTGTTTTAAGACTGTCGACGACAGACGTCAGTGAGCCTTGCACGTCCGCCTTGATGATGACATTGAGTTCAGACAGTGTGTTTTTCTTGGTAATCATTCGGAGCAGATCGCTACTGGTCATGCCCGACTGAGAAGCGCTGGATTTACTCGTTATAGCAGACGTATCCGCTGCCGCACGCGCTTCTTTTTCGTTTGCATAGACATGAAATTCGTCACCAAACTGCGGCAAGATTTTGAAGCCCGTGATGATAACAGGTGTTGATGGACCTGCTTCAGCCAACGGTTTCCCTACACTATCGAGGAGGGTGCGAATTTTGGCATAGCTCTGGCCTGCAGCGATGTATGCTCCTGGCTTCAAAATACCCTGCTCGACAAGCGCAGCCGCAACCGGACCTTTGCCCTGTTCCATGTGTGACTCGATAACCAAGCCTTCGGCAGGAACATTCTCATCTGCTTTGAGCTCTTCGACGTCGGTCATGAGGAGGATCATATCCAACAACTGATCAATGCCCTGCTTGGTTTTGGCCGATACCGGCACAACGACCGTATCGCCACCCCACTCTTCGACAAGCAGATTCTGCTCGGCAAGCTGCTGCTTGGCACGTTCAATATTGGCGCCTTCTTTGTCGATTTTGTTGATGGCCACGATAATCTTGGCGTTGGCTTGACGTGCAAAACGTATTGCCTCCTCAGTCTGTGGCTTGACACCATCATCAGCCGCCACGACGATGATCACGATGTCCGTCAGACGCGCACCATGTTCACGAAGCGCCGAGAAAGCTTCATGCCCTGGGGTATCGAGAAATGTGATCAAACGGTCCTGGTGTGTAATCTGGTAGGCCGAGATATGCTGCGTGATGCCGCCAGCTTCACCTTCCGCGACCTTGGCACCACGAATCGCATCAAGCAGCGAAGTTTTGCCGTGATCGACGTGACCCATCACTGCTACCACTGGGGGACGCGCTTTCGCATCTTTGCTATTTGTCACTTTGCGATTTCGTTCGGTGACTACTTCTGCTTTCGGTGTGTGTTCAAGCGTCACCTCAGGGTCAATTTCAGCCACGATGATACTGGCTGTGTCAAAATCGAGTTTCTCATTGACCGTAGCGACGACGCCGTTTTTGAATAGCTCACCAATCAGTTTGCTGGCGGGCATGTCTAACCGTTCGGCCAGAGTGCCGACAGTTGTCATATCGTCGAGTTGGATGACTCGTCCCATCGAACACCCCTTTCACATAGGTTACTTAGATTTTTTGAAGCTCAGAGATATCTTGCGAGCGTCCTTGGCAATTTCCAGGATGGTAAATTCTTTCTTCTCACCAAGTTTGAATAGCTTCTCAGGATCCACGCCATCACCTTCACCAAGTTCTGAGATGTGAACCAAAGCCTCGACAGCCGGACTGATTTGGACAAAGGCACCGAACGGCGTGATACGGGTGATAACACCAGTCACCGTGTCGCCTTTTTTGAAATCTTCCACTTGTTTGAGCCATGGATCTTCACTCATTTGCTTGAGGCTAAGACTCAGACGATCTTTGTCGATCGCGATGATCTTGGCCGTGACTTCATCGCCAACTTTGACGTAATCTTTCGGATTCTCAACACGATCCCATGAAATTTCTGAGATATGGATAAGACCTTCGATACCACTGACGTTGACGAAGGCACCGAAATCGACAACACCCGTGATTGTCCCTTGGACTTCATCACCAACTTTGAGCGTGTCGAAGCGGGCTTTCATGTCTTCTTTGATGGCTTCTTTCTCAGAGAAAATCAGCTTGTTCTCTTTGCGACTGACATCAAGGATGCGAGTCTTGATCGGCTTACCAACAAGCGCGTTCAAGCGCTGCAAGATTTCGTCTTTGTCAGCACCAGCGACACGTGGATAGTGATCAGCTGAAAGCTGTGATACTGGGAGGAATCCGCGGATTCCCTCGAGCTCAATAAGCAAACCACCGCGATTGGCATCATAAGGTACAACATCGATCGATTCACCAGCTTCGTGGACGCGTTGTAATTCATCCCAGCCGCGATCTTTGGCAGCTTTGCGAAGACTGAGCAGTGCATAACCGTCATCCATCTCAGGATCGACAACACTGGCTGTGACCGGAGCACCTTCCTCCATCTTCTGGCCAGCACCGAGCTCACGCCGTGAGACAATACCGACACCCCGAGGACCGAGGTCTACCCAGACCTCGTGCTTCTTGACTGACAGGATGGTTCCTTCGACGACATCACCGGGTTGCAGCTGTTTAACTGTCTCCTCGGCGAGCAAATCGTCCATCGTTAAGTTAGTATTTTTTGCCATGAATTAACTAAACTCCCTTC
>CAZWNK010000067.1:0-2754 GCA_964635445.1 uncultured Candidatus Saccharibacteria bacterium
TGCACCAAGATGACACCTAGAAAAGCTCCCTTGATCGGGAGCTTTTTGTTTATTGATCTCGTGGTCGGTTTCAACTTACGTCCGGTTAAGTCGACCTCACGAGACAATATGTGTGATTTAACAGATTGAAAGGACGGTTATAACCTCTCGATGCAAAGCGTAAAAGATTATTGCAAAAACGTATCGATAGTACATATTAGGGTCTATACTAGAAGTAAAGTAACTGTGAGACCCAGATGATCGTCAGAGTTAAAGAGATAAACCAGGTAGGCGGATTCAAGCAGTTTAGGACAGGTGGTAGCGTACCGTTTGATGGGGGCAAGAGGGTGACTATGCTACATGCTATGAATACTCTTGGTAAGACAACCTTTTCACAAATATTGAAATCCCTTGGTAATGATGACCCTGTACTAATACTTAAACGAAAGTCCATACCGTCAACTACAGGAGTCGCTCAAAAGGTTGTTATTGGCTACAAGGATTTGTCGGGCACAGAAAAAACGGTGCAGTTCTCAGGGGGTGCATGGACCACATCAGATCTTAAGAACAGGGTATTAGTTTTCGATCAAGAGTTCATTCACTCGCATGTGATCACAGGTGATCTCATTACACGTGACAACAAGGAAACTTTTACTGACTTTATACTGGGAAGTTCGGGAGTCTCACTATCGCAAAAAATAGAACAAGATAAGAAGACACACAGAAACAATAAGGCTCGTTTGCCTGACTTTCGGCCAGAATTTGTACAGGGGGCTCTGAACGAAAAGGACGTAGATGACTTCGTTGATATGAAATTTAGCGAAGACACGCCAACTCTTGAGAAGCTGCGGGAGACGGCTGAGAAGCGGCTTCGTCGCCTTGAACGTGTCGGTGAATTTAAGACGCTTGCGGAGCCTACTCTAACTGTGGCCAGCGCCGAGAAGGACGTTACGGCTCTTAAGCAGGAGCTAGCTCTCGTGCTTGCAGAAAACTACGACAAAGTTTCTGACGAGGCGTGGCGCATATTACAAGAACATATCAATTCAAATTGTAAGGGCGAGGGCAGTGTTGCTTGGTTGAAGACTGGCAGCAAATTAGCAAAGACTGAAAATTGTCCATTCTGTGGCCAGGGACTTGATGGCGCCAAAGTGCTAATTGAAGCTTACCAGACAATATTTGACCAGAAGTTTGAAGATTACGACTTAAAGCTTAAAAGACGCATGAGACAACTTGCTAGTGATATGAGCCTTGCAGTCGCAGAGTCATATGTTTCGCCAGTAAATGATTTCATTAAAAAGTCGGAAGAGTTCAATCCCTTTATTCCAGAGCTTGAAGCCGAGCTTAAAACGATGGATGAAGAAGTCAAAATACTCGAGGGTCTGGACGAAGATTTCAAGGTTACGCTTGCCGAATGGAGCCAAAGGGCGCAGCAAGAGCTTGAGACAAAAATACAATCTACTCACAAGTCCATGAAGAGCAATATTGATACCACCACATTGTTTGACCAAGCAAAAAAAGTCGCCGATAAGCAAGCCGGCATTAAAAAGCTTCAGGACCAGATCAAGCAGCATATAACCAATGCAAAGAAAAAGGTTGACGAGCTTAAACCCGAGCAAATAGCTGCTGAAATGCAAAAGTTAAACGGTGAAATTGCTGATGCAAACAAAAAAATAGCACGTATAGCTCAAGACAAAGCATGTGCGATTTATAAAACGAAGCGGGACGGAATAGTAGCTTTAAAGAAGCAGACTGATCAGGATGTCGAGAAGCTGGAAACTGAGCAATCAGAGTATCTCGACCAATACTTCGATCGACTGGATTATTGGTTTAAACAACTTGGCAGCAATCCCGGCTTCGAAATCACTAAGTCTACAAATCAAAAGGGAGATAAAAAAGTTTACACTCTTGCCCTGAATTTCCATGGTAAAAAAATCTTACCCGAAGATTTATCGAAAGTATTTAGCGAATCTGACAAACGAAATCTAGCTCTTGCGATTTTTCTTTCAAAGGCAGAGAACCTTTCTAATAAGCAAGAGTACGTGCTTGTGTTTGATGATCCTGTAGTAAGTTTTGATGATAATCGCCGAAAGAAAACTTGCCGAGTGATTAAGGCGCTTGCTGGGGATTTCAGACAAATTGTTGTCACAACCCACTACACGTCATTGGTGAAACATTTTGTCGAGGAAAATGTTCCAGCAAGCTACGTAGAAATAAAGTACGAGGCCAGTCAGTCCTGCCTTAAGGCTCTTGATACACAATCATTTGTCCTGTCGCCACACCAGAGAGAATGTGAAAAAATTGTAGAGTTTACCGAAGGAGGCACTCCATTAAGCGAGAAAGACCTTCGTCCATTTATGGAAGAACACTTGCGACAGCGCTTCCAGCCCCAGTTGATAGCTGCCGGAATTGGCCGGATGGGTTTGGAGGATTTGATTAATGAACTTAGCAATTCAAATCTTATCGGCAAAGATACAAAAGTAGCACTCCATGGATTTCGTGAATCATACAATCCAGAGCATCACCGATCAGGAGAACCAGAAAACATTGAAGAGCAACGTAACGATGCGCGGGAACTCATGGGTCTGCTTTATGGCCCAATGTCTGACTAGTTCTAACGAACAGCAGTCAATGCATCGACAATATCGTTACACTTTCAAAAATCGTGCTGCACCAAAAGTATATAAAGGACACTTCTGTGTCCTTTTTGTATGTCGTCAATTGTTAAAATAGAAGTGGTCTAAACGTAAATAAGAGGGGCAAACGAAATGGCAAAAT
>CAZWNK010000068.1:0-2719 GCA_964635445.1 uncultured Candidatus Saccharibacteria bacterium
CGATTACTCTGTAATGATCTCGAGAAAAATAAACACAGTCATCGCGGTAATCGGCTTGATGTTGGTGGGATTTTTCTATCACGTCGGCAAAGTTCATGCGACCGATCCTGTGCTTGAAACCCCTAGTTTGTCCAATCGAGATGTACAAGCTCGATGGATTGATCGAGCAACTATTCAGCTGACAGTCAAAGGTGCGGTCATGAGGTTTTTCGATGCCAACCTCGATGACAAAGGTAGCAACGACCACAATTACAAGGTCATCACCGAAGATTCGGCGTGTCAGCAAAGCCAGATCAATTTCAAAGATGGGGGCGATATCACACTCTCTAATATTGATAGCTATATGCCAGGCAAGCTTACTTTCTGGGGCAAAATCGCTGGATCGGTCGGCAGCAGTTCAGCAAACGGGTGCGTCCTCACTCACCCGGATCCTTTCACGCTTAGCACAATAAGCAACAAAGAGAATGTCAATGTTGTTTTCAAACAGCTTGATGCTTCAACTATCATTCGCGTTGATAACAGCGGAGATTGGAAATTTATAAAAAGCCCAGATAATCCAAATGTCTACCTCAGAACCACAGAGAATGGTAAAGGTTGTCAGGATTTCGTACTTGTAAGCGGCGGTAGTGTTTCACTCTATGAGATTAATGAGGGGAATGCAGAAGGAACACCTACAATTCTTAAACAACTAAAACCAGGTTGTAAGTTAGTAGAACCAATCGCATTTGGTGTCGGAATGAACGCTCCGTATCCTCTGGGCGCAATTGGCAGCGGCGTGACTCCAGGTTCACATACCTCGAATGGCCAAACATCTACAGGCGGTGGATCGTCGAGTAGTGGTCAGCCAAGTGCCGTTTCAGTTTGTGGTGTTGACGTTAATGGAGACGGCGTAATCGATCAGAAGGACCAAGATCCTAACGGAGATGGTGCTATATCCAATGAAGAAAAAGCAGCATTTGAAAAGGGCTGTGACACCGAATGCAAAGATGATGGCTATGGAAGTTGTATATATAAATACGTCAACTTATTTATCAACTTCCTGACAGCGGGTGTTGGCGTGGTTATAATAATCATGGTTATCGTCGGTGGCATCCAGTATTCGACGTCAAGTGGAGACCCAAATGCTACCAGTGCTGCGAAGGCGCGCATCGCTAATGCGCTCATCGCACTCATTGCATTTATACTTATGTATGCTGTGTTGCAATGGTTAATCCCGGGCGGAGCATTCTGATGAGAAATAGGTTTATTACATATTGCGCTGCAATCCTGTTTGCTCTCACGCTGGCCTTTGTGGGCCTAGACTCAACGAGTCAAAAAGCTAGTGCGATAAATTTTGCTTGTTCTAATGGCGAGATAATCAGTTCAGATGGTCTTTTGACGCAACAGGAAATTGATAAACAATGCAGCGCTCAAGCAACGTGCAAGACCCATGACTTTTTGGGCATACCGCCTTGGTACAAGTATCTAACATTGGATAAGTCAAATGATTGCCATCCCACTATCGATTTTGACAATCACCCTGATGACATCTGGAAGATTGGTGCGGCTTTGATCGAGATCTTACTGCGATTCGGCGGACTTATCGTTGTGGTGTGGATTATCTTGACTGGTTTTATGTTCATGACTTCCAACGGTAATCCTGACGCGGTGAAACAGGTGCGTAATCGGTTGATATACGCGGGTGTCGGACTCGCAATTATCATCCTCTCGGCATCGTTCGTGTCGTTTATCGGTCGGCGACTTACAAGAGCACCAACCAGCATTTTGTATCAAGTAAGGAGCATCACATGAGTATGCAATCACTGTATTTTGCAGTCGAGCAGACTATCAACGGCACGGGTGCCAAAGTCGATATCCCGAAGGTTGATGCTGAAAATGTCGTTGCAAACCTCTTGTCGTTTTTCTTTGCAATTGCAGGCTCGGTCGCAGTCTTGATGGTCGTCATCGGTGCTATCAAGATGGTTTATGCTCAAGGTGATCCGCAGAATGCCGCCAAAGCTCGGAATACCATCATCTATGCAGTATTTGGGCTCATCATCAGTATGGCCGCCTTTGGTCTCGTCAAATTTTTCACCGGGGAGATTAAATTATGAGACTACGACGAGCCATCACTTCCCTATTTGCGGTACTGAGTATCGTGACGCTACAGTTAGGAGCGATGTCGGTTGTATATGCCGAGGAATTTGATCCCGTGAAAAACGTCTGTAACAAAATCAATGGTCAGAGTGAATTTTGCTCATCACAGCCAACAAAAGACCCCATCTCCGGAACTGACGGCATCATCCTGGGGGCGGCTCGCATCACAGCCTTAGTCGCCGGTATCTCAGCGATCATTATTATCATCATTGCGGGTGCGCGTATGATTACGTCGAGCGGCGACGCCAACTCAGTGAGCAAAGCCAGGAGCACGGTCGTCTATGCGGCAGTTGGTCTCGTCATCGCGGCCATTGCCCCATCGATAGTTTCGTATGTGCTCAAAAATGTGATTAAGTAGTATAAACAAGGATTTACCATGAAACGATATATCGATACTTTGAAGCACTCACTCTTAGCCATTATGATCGGGCTGTCATTTATCTCAGTGCCAGCTGTTGCGCATGCTGAGGACACCAAAACGGCTGTGTGTAGTGGGGTTGGTATCGCGAGCGGCAGCACAACGAGTGATGGGTGTGGCGACAACGGTGTCGATGCGATGAGCGTCATCCACAATGTCGTACAG
>CAZWNK010000069.1:0-2716 GCA_964635445.1 uncultured Candidatus Saccharibacteria bacterium
ACAATACCATCCATCTCAGCCAAGATCTGGTTCAGGGATTGTTCGCGTTCATCATGACCGCCGCCCATACCAGAGCCACGTCGACGACCGACAGCATCGATCTCATCGATGAAGATGATGCACGGAGAGTTTTTCTTGGCCTTGGCGAAAAGGTCACGCACACGTGATGCGCCAACACCGACAAACATTTCGACGAATTCACTTCCCGAGATAGAGAAAAACGGGACATTCGCTTCACCCGCTACGGCTCGAGCCAACATCGTCTTACCGGTACCAGGAGGGCCGACGAGCAAAACTCCTTTCGGAATCTTGGCGCCTACTTCTTCAAACTTCTTGGGGTATTTGAGGAATTCGACGACTTCTTGGAGGTCTTGCTTGGCCTCAGCATTGCCCGCAACATCCAGGAATTTCACCGTGTCTTTCTCGTTGCCATACAAACGGGCCTTGGATTTGCCGAAGCTCATCGCTTGGTTACCTTGTCCTTGGGCCTGGCGCATCATCCAGAAAATACCGACAAAAAACAGGAGTGGTACAACTAGCTGTCCCCCGATAAACCAGAGGTTACCGGTATCAGACTCTTTGTGATACTCAGTTGTGACCTTGGTCGTATCGAGTCCTTCGTCTTTGAGACTCGTATTTGGATCTTTGCGGCTTTTTAGCGTCGGCTTTTCTTTGCCCTTTTCGGTCACATCGACGGTTCCACTACTGATCCCGATGTCCAGTTTCTTGAGTTCGCCATTATTGGCACGTGTCACCACCTCAGTCAACGGCACTTCTTTGAGTGTCGTTTTATTGCCTGACATAGCAGCCCATACCACGAGGCCAATCAGCACTAACAGTGCGAGGAAGCCTGCATTTTTCATCCCACGACGACCAGGTTTTGGTCCATTTGACATACGTTTTTTCTCCATTGCTTGTTTCATTATACTGTCTCGCTACCTCTATCTACAATCTGTATGCTATCGCGCCACACTTTGAGATCTATATGATGACACACGTTCATGATTTTGCGCGAAGGCAACTGCATGATCCCGTATAGTAGTCGATCGATAGATTTTCGGTCAACATCTCGTGCGTTGTGCGCTCGCAAGATCGCAAGCAATACTTCTCTCTGTACCTCATCCGGTAAAGTACGGAAAGCATGGCGGTCATAACTATCCTGCTCTCCTGTTTTGAGCAGCTCGATCATATCCTCCAAGCAGTCATCTATGCTGTGATTGAGATCACGCATGACCGCGATGATAGAACGCAACTGATCGCGAGCAGTACGATCAGTGTCGTAAAGCTTGGGCAGGACGATGTGACGAATATAGTTACGCGTGTACTTGGTGTCTCGATTGGTCGAATCTTCGTGCCATCGCAAATTGTTTGCTTTGGCATACGCCACTAAGTGTGTTTTTGGTGTATCGAGCAATGGACGGATATAGTCGCTCGTGCTCGACAAGCTCGTCAGTCCTTTTCGTCCTGTTCCGCGTAAGAGGTTATGAACCGCCGTTTCGATGACGTCATCTTCGTGATGAGCCAATACGACAGCCTCGGCGCCGTACGTATCGCGGACTTCATGGAGGAATTGATACCGTGCTTCTCGGGCTGTCGCTTCACTCGCATCTGAACCTAGCTTGCCTTTACCGAGTACAAACTCCAGTTCGTACTGTGCAGCCAATGATTCGACCAGCTCCGCATCTTCATGACTATCAGGCCGAATACCGTGATCAAAATGTGCCACGACGAGTCGGAAACTAGAATTCAGAAGCCGGATTTCAGAATTTACGAGCATATGGAGCAAGACGACGGAATCAACTCCACCCGAAACCGCAACGACATAAACTGGACTATCCACTACTTCTGACATAATCCGTATCATATCAGTTCTATAAAAATGACTCTTGTAATTATCAGGGTCTAGGAAGACAATTACGAAAAATGTTATGTCGTATGTAGAAATCTCCGACCTTCCCCCTAGCCATCCCGAATTTTTACCCTCACAAGAAATTGAGGATCACGAACAAGCGACCGAAAAACTTCTATGGGCACGTTACGAAGCAGAATGTAACAGATTTAGGTCGCTGTTATTCGCAAAATTCGGACAGTATGTAGAGTTGGGCAATGAGCCATACTGGATGCTATTCAGATCAACTGAACAGGAGGGCGACGGAGCAACACTCGACCGTCCTCAACGATCAGTTCTGATATGTCTTGCTCCTCCTCGTCAAGGCAAAGCAAGCTCACTACCTATGAGGACTGTTCAGATATATGCCAATGAGTACATCGCAGCAGATAATGATGCATTTATTTTAACCGAAGAGGTTGTCATTGATTTTGAAAATGATTCGATTTTTAGTTTGGACTTCGCGAGAGTTGAGTCCGGTAGTACATACGAGGCCGCACGCGGCCTAATTTTTGGCTTTAGTGAAGAGAGTGGGCTTGGGATCAATCATGCTCCTCGAAAAGACATGGAGCCAACCGTACTGTATATAGACGGTAATTTACCGAGTCGTACCTCTCCTTTCGGCAAGCTCTATTCCATTGAGGATTACATTTTTAATCTAGATAGGGCGCTTGAAATATTCAGTTCTGTCCAGAACGCAGAGCCTCAGGCATTCGCATAAACAGAAAACACTCATGTTCAATGAGTGTTTTTACTGGTAGCAGGGGCGAGATTTGAACTCGCGACCCCAGGCTTATGAGTCCTGTGCTCTAACCAACTGAGCTACCC
>CAZWNK010000070.1:0-2637 GCA_964635445.1 uncultured Candidatus Saccharibacteria bacterium
GCCCAGATGCATCATACGCAAGACCTTGAGGAGTAGTAAATCCTTTGGATGTTACATTATTTGTGCCTGTTGTGAAGTCGGGCTGACCCAAAACATGGATGGCATCTTCGTTATCGACAATGGTCGTCACGTCAAAAACAAGGATACGGTTATTTAATGAGTCAGCAACGTAAAGCAGATGGTTTGTCTCGTCTACTACTGACGCAAACGGACCCCAGAAGCCTTTTCTATTTGTGTCAAACGTACTTGTTGTGAAGTCGGGCTGACCCAAAACATGGATGGCATCTTGACCGTCGGAAGGCGCCGTTGTGTCAAAGACCAGTATCCTCTGGTTGCTCAAGTCAGAAACGTACAGGAACTTGCTAGTGGTGTCGTATGCGAGTCCTCCCGGGTTGTTGAACTTATTACTTGTGCTATTCGAACTGTTAGACACAAAGTCGTTTTGTCCGAGAACATGCAAAGCGGCCATACCCGTCGAGACAGTTGACACGTCATAGATCAGCACTCTCTGGCTCAATGTGTCGGATACAAATAAACGTTCCTGAGGTTGATCCAGGGCGATATGCCATGGACCACATAGCCCCGTACTTGTTACAGCACAAACTTTGTCAGTGAAATTCGTCTGTCCAATAACATAGTCTGCTACTTTATCAACAAGGTTATTCGTATTATCGAGGTCGAACACTAGGATACGATTGTTGCCATAATCCGACACAAAGAGCTTGTGGTTACTGGTGTCGGTGACGACGCCTGCAGGCCCATTAAATCCTTTATCTGATGTACCACCAATCGCCCCTGAAGGCGCGTACGCCCCCGCCACAGCCTGAGCTCTGGGGGGCACCAAAAGGACTCCGTTCATTGCTAAAATCAAAGCAAACAAAGATGAGACAGCGATTTCTCGAATGCGAATTATTACGTTACCCATAAACTTAAGCACAATTATCTATTCCTTTATCCGATAGGTCAAGTATTGTGTTATCGAATATCTACAATGCGCAACTGGGGCTTCGCGACACCCATGTAGGTGTTGGCTTCTAGTTCGAAACTCACCGCAGCTTTGTCTTTCAATTTCTGACACTTTTCGCTGAGGCCGAAACCGATTGCATCATGGGTCTGCCCTTCCCGATCTTTCAAAAACAGTTTGGCATGCTTCCCGTCTGCGCCGACTGGTTTCCAGTTGGCGACGTGTAACTCTGGGATGTGAAACAGCGGACGACGATTACCATTGCCGAACGGCTCCAAAACTTTGAGGAGTTCCAGCAATTCCGAACCAATACCTTTGAAGGTTGTAAGTTCGAGATCAATGGGTGCTCGGTGATATTTGGTTTGATCTTCGGTCACTGATTTCGTATAAAAGTTGTTCAGAGCTTTTCGAAAATCCTCAATCTTACTCGTCAGTAGCGTCACGCCGGCGGCTAGCTTGTGACCCCCGCCTTTGATGATATGCTCGTCGGCCGAACGGATGGCCGCGACAGCACTAAAGTCGCCAAAGCTTCGTGCCGAACCTTTACACTCCTCACCCATTTCTTGCAGCACAAACGTTGGTTTATGAAATTCCTCTAAGATCCGAGCAGCGACGATTCCGACGATGCCATGCGACCAACTCGAGTGCGACAATACAAGCACTGGATCATCTCTGTACAACTGCGCTTGCTCAAGGGCCATAGCCAAGATGCGTGCTTGTTCGCTTCGTCGTTCCTGATTCATACGATCCAATTCCTGAGCGGCTCGCAATGCTTCGATGTCGGATTTCGATTGAAGTACTTCCAGGCTCAGCTCCGCCGTTTTCAGTCGTCCCGACGCATTAAGCCTAGGACCAAACCGAAAGCCGAGATCTTCAGTATGAATAGCTGAGATATCCGTTGCGCTCACTGAAGCGAGTGCTCTGAGACCCGGACGCTTTGTTCGTTGTAACACCTTAAGTCCGTAGTGTACGAGTGCCCGATTTTCATCGATCAGCTCCACAACATCACACACCGTCCCGAGGGCCACTAGGTCGAGTAACCATTTCTCTTGACCTATCTCCAGACCCGTAACTCTCTGCTGGAGCGCTTGGATGAGTTTAAATGCAACACCTACCCCTGCCAAATCTTTGAACGGATACGTCGAATCATGACGCTTCGGATTCAAAAGCGCGACCGCATCCGGGAACGTGTCGCCCACTGTGTGGTGATCGGTGATGATCGTGTCGAGACCCAAGGAGTTACCGTACTCAACTTCTTTGTGAGAGATGCTACCGCAGTCAACGGTGATGACCAACTTCGCTCCCACGTCTGCAATAGCTTTCAGTCCTGATTTGCTCAGTCCGTAGCCTTCTGAGAAGCGGTTCGGGATATAACACTCAACTGTCGCACCAAACGCTTTCAGCGCTTCGCAGAGAATGGTCGTAGCCGTCAGGCCGTCAATGTCGTAGTCACCGTATATAGCGATACTTTCTTTGGCTTTTATCGCCTTTTCTATTCTGCTTACGGCTTTATCCATATCATTTAAGAGAAATGGATCGTGCAAATGCTTCTCATAACTCGGGCTGAGAAAGGCGTGACGTTTGTCTGGTGCTACCCTTTTAGACAACAATTGTTCGAAAATTTTCTCGGCTTCGGTCACTTATCCCCCAAGGTTATCCATTTACAATTTACC
>CAZWNK010000071.1:0-2408 GCA_964635445.1 uncultured Candidatus Saccharibacteria bacterium
AGCGCCACATTGACGTTGTGGAGGTGAAAAGTTCGAATCTTTTATCGCCCACCAAAACATGAAGGTCCCTCGTGGGCCTTTTTGTTTTGGCAAGATTATTGATTGGTCGTGCTCTTTGCGAGGTCTTCGTAGCTTGATTTGAGTTTTTTGATCAAATCGTTGTAATCATTTTCTTCAACATACTCCCATGCCTCGATGTAGTCTGAAGTATTTTTGGACATTGAGCGTAGTCTGTCTACCTCTCGTTTAAGACGAGCAGGTTCTTTTAATGCATCTAGGT
This sequence comes from uncultured Candidatus Saccharibacteria bacterium, assembly GCA_964635445.1. Lineage (GTDB taxonomy): Bacteria > Patescibacteriota > Saccharimonadia > Saccharimonadales > CAZDBS01 > CAZDBS01. The sequence goes on from CAZWNK010000071.1 coordinate 281, forward strand.
ATATAGCCTTGTGTACTGCGTGTACAGGGATATGAACTAAGGCTCCAAAAGTGTGTTTGCTACCAAAGAGCTGCTCCCATACGTTGATCAGTGGTGCATCGTAAGAGACTTTGGTATTGTCTGTCAGAAGACGGTGGAGTAATTCGTGCGTGAGCGTGTCGATGAACTCATCGGGAGATCCTTTAATACCTATGATCAGAGGATCACTTAATGCTGCAAACCAAGGAGCGATATATACATCTATGAAATTTTGCCTGAATTCAAGATCAAGTAATCGACACATGCCTTTGACGATCTTATCTTCATAAGGCTTCCAAGCTGCAATATATTGTTCAACTACCTTATCCATTCCCTCGCTATCAATAAGTGTTGAATCTTTTCCCCATAGCTCATGGAGGTGTCTACTGACGTTTTCTCGAATTAACCAACCATCGCGTATACGGATTTGTGGATACTGCATAACTGTCATTTTACGCTTATTTATGAGGACTTGTTTAATATAGTAGAGGATGTCCGGCTTCTCTCCGACTCGTTTCAGGGGCGGCTGAAAACCAACCCCTCCTCTACATAGACAATTTTACTCGAGTTATCTAAGATGATGAAGATGAAGTCTGAGAAGTATCTTTTTAATTCTGCGGGTACTGAACTGCCAGCGGAAATAGTCTTCGCTCAAAAACCATTAGGATGTTTACTTTTTCTCAATGGTGGGGCCAACATTCCTGTTCGTGAGCAGTCGTACATCACGTGGCAAGAGGCGATGGCTGAAGTGGGAATATCGAGTATGGTCTTCGATTATCGGGGAATTGAGGGAACGGGTATTGAACTCGGTAAGACGAGTATCCAAACTCGCCTAGAAGACGCGCGAGAGGCGGTAAAAGTCCTACGAGAGAAACAGCCTGACAAGCCGCTTGTCTTGTTGGGAGTGAGTATGGGCGCGCCTATTGCCATCGAATTGGCCTATGAAATCCATGCTGATGGATTGGTAGTCGTATCACCAGCTGCATATTCCGAGGAAGCGCATCATAAAAACTTTGGTCCAGATTTTTCAGAAGCCATACGAAAGTCGAATAACTGGGTTGGTTCACCAGATTTCCAGAGAATTCAACAGTTTCAGGGGTGGATCGTGGTCGCTTATGGCGAGCAGGATACAGTTGTCCCTCATGAAATCAGAGAATCATATGCAGAGATAGCGATGAGCAAAGGAGGTGTCGTCATTGCAGAGCCGGTTGAACACAGTTTTGCTCGATTGATGACACCGGCAAGCATCGAAGCGCGTGAGAAGATAACAGAAGCGATTAAGAAATTGTTAACAAGTTGATAATTATGTTTCGTCGGAGAACAGACTATTGATCAGGGCGTAAATGTCACGTCTGTATTCACCGAGTGAATTATCACAGATATTTTCTGCAACTACAGGAATATCCTCATGTGATAGTTCTGCGAATATGCGCCTGGACGAGAGATAACTATCCACTCTTGAGGGGTGGTGAAGAAGTGTAAGTACGAAGTTGCCTAGAATGTCTTCGCGTGTATAGATACCAACACCACCGACACGCTCCACGATACCAGGTTGCGATGGTATTGGCGGATACAGACAGTCTAGATTCCAGAAAGGCATATCAAAACGAGTGAGAGGGTTTCCTGAAAGGATGTGGTCGAGATGAGAAAGATGACTAAGACGGTACTCAAAATCGGTATCCGCTAAGTCTGCTTGTACAAGAATGTTTCTGGCCGAGTGACGAAACACCTGAGCGATTGTTGATTCGTCAACACCGAGCCGACGATAGAATCCTACAAAACTCGCAATAAGAGTCACGTCGCTTCCGTGAGCAAATGGAAAAACTCGCATATTCGCTGGTATTTCGTCTTCAGGGAAATCGAGTTTACCATTCCAGAATGCGGTTAATAGGTCTCCTTGACTCGTATAGCCAACCGAGAAGTGTCGATCTGTACCAAGAGCACCTGGAGGAAGGGAAGATTTTCTAGCTTCAATCACAATGTATGTATATCACGCTACTCATCTCAAGTCACAACCATTTCGATCTGTTTCTGGTATAATATGTCCAATGCAACGATGTGGACTAACCACCCACGGAGCAACGTCGGCAAGGCAGAACGTACGAGAACG
>CAZWNK010000072.1:0-2392 GCA_964635445.1 uncultured Candidatus Saccharibacteria bacterium
GCTTCGGCTATCGCTCGTGGCGGGCTTTTTGATATTACGCCACAACGCTGCTTGAGCAGAAAGGATACATCGTGAGCGTAAATACTAAAGAAGAAGCACTGCAACTAGTTATAGAAAAATATGGAGATGTCGGGAAAGCGGATGTTCAAAAAATCGAATTAGATCCACTGGTATTCTTCACTATAACCCCCGTCCCCGAAACTGGCAATCCTAACGATAGCGACATTACCTACCTCGTTCAGCAAGATGGACGTGTATATAAACGGTCAAAATCGGAAACTGATGACGAAATACACCCCACCAGCAAGAAAGAGGGAGAATTGCAAGCTGAAGAAGCCTCAAAAATATATGAGGTTATTGAGCGCAAGACAGATCTCCAAAGGACAAAAGCACGAGTAAACCAACTCAAAGACGAACCCGACTACTGGCTTGTATCTGAGGTGTCGCTCGAAAACGAGGATATCGTAGGTGGTGCAGCATATGTAGTAAATAAATACGAGGATGTCACTCAAGTATCGTCAGATAAATCTCCACGCGAACGACTGCAAGAGGCAAAAGACTACTTCGAGCAACAGGGATTAGCAAGCGAGCACACTCCACAGGCCATGAATAGCGATGAGGCATTACGCATTGTTAAAAAATACCATGGCGACCTGTCTGCACAGGTTTCGCAAATCGAAGAAGAGCCTGAATACTGGCTGGTAACACCACAATCCGAAAACGGTGAACCACTTGTAGGCGGTGAGGCTTACGTAGTCACCAATCACGCCTTTGTGTTTGAAACATCAGCAAGTATGCCACCAAGAGCACGAGTTCAGGCAGCAAAAGAATACTTTATGAAACTAAAAGAGGTCTAGTAATGGATGCGCAGGACAGAGCACTCGCAACGCTAAACAACTATTTAGCCTCGCAAGGTTCGGACGTGTCATCATCAACGCAAGAGACATGGAATATCACTCCACATAAGGACGCATACATCTTTAGCCCTAAAGGGTTGCGAGGTAACAGTCTATATCTTGTCAGAGGATCAGCGGTAATGAGTTTCTCCCCAGCGACCACAAGTCTGGATGAAGCCTATCAGCAGATTACTGCAGATGGCAATGATTAATCAAAAGCTTTGAAAAGGGCTATCCATGCAACAAACCCTCGTTCTACTACTAGGAGTTCCAGGTTCTGGTAAGAGCACTTTTGCAAAACAGCTTGCAAAACACATTCATGCTCCCAGAATTAGCGCCGACAACATTCGCAAAAATATGTTCGATAACCCCCGAGAGCATATGAACAGTGAGGACGATCTAAAAGTCAGTAATGTCATGAGCTATATGGTGTATGAAATGCTAACTGCTGGACAAAGTGTCATCTACGATGGGCTTGTCGAGAGCTACGATAAGCGTCAAAAACTCTGCAAACTGGCTTCTAGCATGGGAGCTCGGTGCATCATCATAGAAGTAAGTGTTGCTAATGATGTTGCTATGAAACGACTTGCACCTCCTGAGATTACTCCAGAATACATAGATAGTTACGAGCAAATGGTAGCAGAGTTTATGAAGTCATATGAGGCACCGAGAGATACAGAAGAAGCCGTGACAATTCGCGGCGATGCTCCATTCGAGGAACAGCTCGAAGCATTCAATAAAGCACGAGCGATAAAAAACCCGATGTAGTTAGATTTGGTAATCAAAAAACTCCCTCTCGGGAGCTTTTTGGTGAAAGGTTCTGAACCTGTGTTACAACACTGCCGAGCCTTCAATAACTACAATATAGCACATTATCGGGTTATTTCATATACTTTTCCAGATTTTGACACGAACAGCAGCCGTTTAACTGACTTCACTATCTTGAACTGATGTTCAACTTGTCTCCTGATTTTCGTAGCGTGCATTTTCGACCTACTAGCGTCAATGATAACGTTCTTCGATTGGCGATGGGCATCTTGTAGCTGCCGTTGAATATTGTTCTTGCCAGTGCCAGTTGGGCTTTTGAGTTCCCAGACTACGCCGTCTATCACAAAATCTGGCGTACGCTGGTTGGCTCGTGGCAAAAACTCAACATCCGTTCTGTAATGCTCGGACAGAATACTGGCAACATGCAATTCATGTTCCTCGGGACGAGGCTTCATGCCTGCTGGTAATATTATTCTGCCTGTTTCTTTTTTCTTGCGTATCATTACGATGATTATACCAGTTTTTCCTCTGTTTCGGACTGCACGATAGTGCGGGCGGCTGTGCCGCCCCAAAGCCACGCCGCCTCTGCCCTCAAAGGCAGGCGAACCGACAGAAAAATCCCTTTTCCTTTTCCAAAAATCTTGGCGGGGGAAATCTCAAAAATGCAAAGTGATTTTTTCTGGCGGGGCGCAGCGGGCAGACTTGCCCGCTAGGCGGCGGGGCTGAGC
>CAZWNK010000073.1:0-2273 GCA_964635445.1 uncultured Candidatus Saccharibacteria bacterium
GCGGCGTCATGCAGGCGATATTTTCCGGCAACCTGCGCTTCAAGGATGAAAATGGTAATCCTTATCCTGATTGGGAGACCGAGAGACTTGGTGATGTCGTGCAGCTCGCAGGTGGCGGCACACCTTCGAAAGCAATCTCTAGATTCTGGAGTGGCACTATTCCATGGGTATCATCATCCGACTTAACAGAAGGTGATGTTAATCATATTTCATACTCACGATTTATAAATGAAGATGCCATCAAGCAGTCGGCAACTAAATTAGTTAAACAAGGCAGCATCCTCGTTGTCTCCCGTGTCGGCGTGGGAAAACTTGCGGTCAACGATCGTGACGTTTGTACCAGTCAAGATTTTACGAATATACTTCCTGGCAAGCAAAATGTATGGTTTTTGGCGTACTTACTGACTTCTAATAGTCGCGTCCTGAAAAGTTTTAATCAAGGAACTTCTATAAAAGGATTTTCAAAAGACGACATTGCTCAACTTATGGTACAGCTTCCCTCCATAGAAGAGCAGCAAAAAATCGCCGACCTCCTCTCCGCCATCGCCCGTAAAATCGAACTCATGAACACGCAAGTCACAGCAACAAAGGATTATAAAAAAGCACTTTTGCAAAGGATGTTTGTATGAGAGTCAAAAAAGTTATCATTAAAAACTTTCGTGGTATTTCATCAAAGGAGATATCATTTGATTGCAGTGATTATAATGCACTTATTGGAGATAACGGTACATCAAAAACCACAATTCTAGAAGCCATAAACTTATGTCTATCGCCAGGCTATAGTGCATCAAAGTTGGGAATCAATGATTTTCACTTCGGCAAAGACGATCCCATCAAAATCTGTGTATATTTCGATACGATCTTTACCATTCTGATACCTGACTTATTTGGAAATACTCAAGAACTTGACGGGAAGGGAATAGCACTTATCGCAAAGAAGCGTGATCGTTCTGCGCCAGGTAGAGCATTCAATGACCTTGTAGTTGCCGAACACTTGTATATACCTGTTGCTCAGAGAGGTGGAGACGGGTGGATAATTAAGAGGAAGAGCGGTAGCGATTTTCAAATTACAGAACGACAGCTTGCACTGACCTACTCATCTGCAAACTATCCTAAGTCATTTTATTTTGACAAGACTCGTTCTAGACAGCTCAAAAAAGGTTACGGCTCTACTATTTCTAGTGTTATAGACGATCTCAATTGGCGATTCGAAAAAAAGCAGAGGTCACTTGATGAAGATAAAAAATTTAGACCAATAAGAGAGAGCCTGGAAAATTATGTTTTCGATAACACTGACGGTCACACTCTCAAGAATACCATTCAGGCAACCAATAAGACGCTGGCTGGGCTCGATATTAAACCTATCGAGCTATCGCTGATCAGGTCGTTAAACCCTTATGATCATAGTGAAGTCGTAAGGCACCTAGAGGATTCTGAGATCTCACTCACGGGGGCTGGTAGTGGAGTTGAGATGATAATCGCTCTAGTTTTTTTGCTTACTGTGGCTAAGATTTCAAAAGATGATATCTGTATAATTATTGATGAACCTGAAATGCATTTACATCCAAGTCTACAAGATAAGTTGGCAAGACTATTGCTTGATGAATCGTCTCGAGCTCAAGTTTTCGTTTCTACACACTCACCCTTTTTCTTTAAGAACATATACGAACACAATTCTACAAAAATACTTATAACAGAAATTGCCGACAATAAAAGCGTTCGAGTCATAGACGCCAAAACTCGTGGATTCGGTTTGCTTGACTGGAGCCCGTCATGGGGGGAGATATGCTACTTCGCATACAAACTTCCTACCATGGAGTTCCATGATGACCTATATGCCTCAATTCAAGATAAGAATAACATAAGTACTATAAGTGCGACGGAAGGCTGGTTCATATCGAACGGAGAAGTGGCAGAAATATCCTGGAACGACGCAAGCGGCAATGCTCAAACTGAGACGCTCATGACATATATACGAAATAGGATGCACCATGGAGATAACCAATACCGCCCGATGTTTACCGAGATGCAGCTGAAGGACTCGATACAGAGAATGATAGGAATGCTTCAATGACCACGCAGTCCGAACAAACCCTCGAAAACAAGCTTGTCGCTCAGCTCGTAGAGCAGGGGTATGAGAAGGTTGTTTTGCCAGATACGGCGGCGATGCTGGCGAATCTTAAAGTGCAGATTGAGAAACATAACGATGTACAGCTGAGTGATGCCGAGTTTCGCCGCGTACTGAATCACCTCGACAAAGGCAATGTGTTTGA
>CAZWNK010000074.1:0-2246 GCA_964635445.1 uncultured Candidatus Saccharibacteria bacterium
TGGGCCGTAAAGATCACACGACTGCCATACATTCTGTCGATAAGATCGAAAAAGGTCTCCAGTTCAACCAAGTGATCAGGCAGCATATTCAGGACATAAAGGAGCGACTATATGCATAGTCATCGTTTGCAATATTCTGGCATATGTATGTGGATGAATAGTGGGAAAACTGCCGGAAAAAACACACATAACTCACGGATAACTCACTCGACTTATCCGCACTCACATAACAAGCCCTTGCAGTACGTGAATAAGCAGGCGGTTGTACACAATTTGTGTGCAGCTTTCCTCCCCTTTTCTACGCTGACTTTCCACACCTACAAGACCACATTTACAGAGACGACTAGGCAGTTTTCCGCCATTTCCACAGGGCTTATTACTACGACTACTATATATATTAAGTAGGAAGGATATACAGACATGAAAGTACAGGTAACTCAGGAAAATCTTGCCAAAGCACTTAATACAGTAGGTAAGGTAGCGAGTGGACGAGCAACACTCCCTATCCTGTCAAACGTTCTCATTAAGACAGTAGATCATCGATTACACATTAGTGCGACCAATTTAGAGATAGCCTTAACAATCACTATTGGTGCAAAAGTTGTTGATGAAGGAGCGGTAACCGTACCAGCGCGATTGATGAGTGAATTTGTATCGTCTCTTCCGACGGGCAACATCGAACTAACACTAGAGGACAATAAACTTCATATTGCTACTAATTCATACAAATCTACTATCAACGGATCACCCGTCGAAGATTACCCTTCACTACCTACCATCACTTCAACACAGACATATACGCTCAAAATCCAAGATCTTAAAAAAGCACTTCAACAGGTTATCATCGCCGCATCTCATGATGAGACACGCCCAGTTTTGACAGGAGTCTTTTTTCATACCCACGAAGGAAATCTATATATTGTATCTACCGATAGCTATCGCCTCGCAGAAAAGCGCCTCATACCACTCAATACTGACGTCAGTATGATAGTACCGGCGACTTCGATGCAGGAATTGCTGCGAGTCATGCAGGATGGCGACAGTGAAGTCGGAGTAGTGTTTGATGAGCAGCAAGTTCGATTTACGTTTGGAGACACCGAACTTATCACCCGCCTTATCGATGGCAAATACCCCGACTATAGACAACTTATCCCAAGACAAAGCGACATGCATTTTTCTATCGACCGAAGTGAATTCATCACCATTACCAAAGTATCAAGTCTATTTGCTCGAGAGAGTGCTGGAAGTATCACACTCCATATCGATGGCGAGAAACATATCGTAGAGATCCAATCTGTTGCATCACAAGTTGGCGAAAATACAGCAACCGCAGAAGCAGACATTACAGGAAGTGGTGACGTGACACTCAACTCCAAGTATCTCCTCGATGCGCTGAATGCCATGAATGACGAACGAGTTACTTTTTCGTTCGGTGGTAAACTTAGCCCTTGTATTGTTACGAGTGCCGATACCAAAAGTGACGACTATGTGCATGTCGTCATGCCGCTGCGTAGTTAGTGTGGAATAATACGTATCGATGTATCGCTCGCTTCGACTCCAACATTTTCGCAATTACGAAGATACAAGTTTCGAGTTAAGTCCGCGTGTCAATGTAGTCGTTGGCCCGAACGGTAGTGGCAAGACGAATCTTCTCGAGGCTATATTGATTTTGTCGCAAGGGGTTTCGTATCGAGCTCCAGATCACGAACTCCTTCAACACAACTCTCAGTGGTCGCGCTTGGATGGAGTTATTGATGATGATTCTGAACGAACGTGGAAGCTGGACTATAGTAGTGGTCGTCCTCAGAAATCATTTACGATCGGTGGGAGTGCTTTGAAGCGACTAACTCTACATCGATCAATTCCTGTTTCATTGTTTGAGCCCGAACATATGAGATTGCTTACGGGCCAACCAGAGCTACGTCGTGAGTTTTTAGACACCATCCTCGAACAGACAGTCCCCGGCTTTCGAACGACGCGCCTACAGTATCGACGTGCGCTCTCACAGCGAAATCGTTTATTAAAACAAGGCGTTCACAACAAAGACCATTTATTTGTGTGGAATGTTCGTCTTAGTGAGCTCGGCGCGATTATTGCGACACAACGAATGTCATTACTTACTCGGATGAATAATACAATAGCCGAAATATATAGCTCCCTTGCTGACAAAAAAACAGGACTAGAGATTGTGGATAACAGCCTTACTTCATTGCACGATTATGGCTCCCATCTTCTTAAAGACTTAG
>CAZWNK010000075.1:0-2238 GCA_964635445.1 uncultured Candidatus Saccharibacteria bacterium
GTGCAAGACTTTGGTGTTGGCATTCCAGCCAGCATTATTCCAAAACTCTTTGATAAGTTTTATCGCAGTCACCGCAGCAATACGCAGGCAAGCGGCACCGGCCTTGGTTTGTACCTCTGTAAAGCAATCGTCAATGCTCACGGCGGAAACATCTGGGTACAAAGCAAGGAAGGCGAGGGAAGTGTCTTTACCTTTAGCCTGGAAGCCTACGATGAGCAGCGCCATGGCGCAGAAGCACACGGGCAGGATGGTATTATGAGAGGAGCACACGGCTGGATTAAGAACCACTCGTTATATAGGCAGTAAATATGACCAAAATCCTTTGTATAGAAGACGAGTTTTTTATAAGTGAGTTGTACACCCGCGCACTGCATAGTGCCGGGTACGAAGTTATGGTTGTCTCTGACGGCGATGTTGCACTTGCCGAAGCCGAGAAAGATACCTACGATATCATTCTGCTCGATATAATGATTCCCGGCATGAACGGTATCGAGATCCTCCATCATCTGCGAGGCAGTAGCCGTGCCACCCCTCTAAAAGCCAAGATCATTATTACGACGAACCTCGACCAAGAAGAAGACACCCGTGCAAAGATAGAGCAGCAAGCCGATGGCTACTTAATCAAGGCTGAAATCACACCAAAAGAACTCGTGGAGTATCTCAAACAACTCGGCGTCTAGGACAACGCTAGCAATTCTATCTCTGTTATGGTATGATAATTCGGCTTTACGGTCCCGTCGTCTAGCGGTCCAGGACATCTGGTTCTCATCCAGAAGATCGCGGGTTCGATTCCCGCCGGGATCACCATAAGAGACTCATTCGTAATGGATGGGTCTTTTATTATGTCTAATAAGGGGTGAAGTAGGCCTTTTTGGGGTGTTCCACTTTTAATTTCTTCGTAGGTCGGGGCTTTACTAAATAACAGTCCGAAAAACTGTGCTTTTTTGACTGGATCAATCTGTTTTACGAGTAGTTCATCGAGGTGTTCCACGAAATATCGGGCTCGTGCCATAACGCTACTAAAATTGACAGGTTTTTTGGCAGTAAGCTCTGCTTTCTTGGATATTAGTTTTTGTATATCTGCTTCGATTCTCATAAGATCCTCCTCCATATATTTAATTGCTGTTTCGCTTGATAGAACTTTTAACTTATTAACTGTCACAGAGGCTTCAGACTGAAGGTCAGCAATGCGAGATGATAAAGTATCCACCTTCGTTCTGTATGACGCTTCTGCACGCTCCCATGAGCCCTCAATTGCCTTATAAACTAGCTCCACACGTTCTGGTGAAATACGTAAATTCTTAACGAATGAATCAACAGCTACATCAAGATCTTGTTTCTTTACACGGAAATAGTGTCCACGTTTGTCGCAGTGGTAAGCTGGGTAATACTTACCACCCTTACCACGAGAAGCACTGCCAAGCATCGGTTTTTCGCATTGTGGGCACATTATGTAGCGCCGAAACGAGAACTCTTCATTGCGTCTACCTGGTACATGTTTTTCTTTCGCATCTTCATCGTCTTGAATAAAAATCTTTCGGTTTCGATCTTCAATAATCAGTCGCTTGCCCTTATTGGCCTTGTTAAATAGCTCAATCGTAACTAGTCCGTCAAAGGCACATTTAACAGGCTCACCATTCGTCCACTTCTCAACATTGACGCCAGCATATATAGGGCTACGGACAATACGCCACAGGTGCTTGTCATTCATTTTGCCCTGATGTAGCTGGACACGCTCTCGTCTCAGTCCGTTTTTATCGCGGGTATATTTCGGACGATTCTTATAACCCATGTCATTTATCATCTTGGCTATTTCTGAATCGGTATAGCGTCCAGTTGCTCGTAACTCAAACATTTTGATAATAAACTTCGACTCTTCGGGGTGTGGTTTTAGAATCGTGCGTTTACCATTAATAGTCTCTATCTTTTCGCTCATATAGCCGTACGGAGGTTGGCGCATCCAGTAACCCATGCGGGTATAGCGAACTTCAGCGCCAATCATACGGCTCATGATGTCTCTAAGTTCATCTTTGGAACGCTCGGCTTCAAGGATCTCGGACTTCTTGCTAGGGGAGTAGACACTCCACTTATACTCTAATCCTAAGTGTTCTAGTGTATTAACCTGCGTTGAACTAATGACACCGTAAATGTCTACAAGATTGACACTACATTTTTCGAGCTGACTTTTAAGGAGGTCGTAGGAGAGTGAACCACCACGAGTAAATCGATCAATCGACT
>CAZWNK010000076.1:0-2102 GCA_964635445.1 uncultured Candidatus Saccharibacteria bacterium
CCGCCGCCGTTGGCATAGACTGGTATGGCGGAATCATCACCATCCACGTAATCACTCGCGGCAGTTTTGTTTGTCAGCGTGTGGTTGAGGGTGATGCCGAAGTCGACAGAGTCTGTGCTCTGTGGATTGGCGATGAGATTGTTGTTTTGATCGACGAGATATCGTGATTTGCTTAGGCGGTAAACTTTTTGACCGTTACCCATGGGGTCGATAAGTTGAGGGTGCGCTTGTTGGCTTGCCCAAACAAGACTACATAACGTTGTCTTGTTGTTTGGGGCTACAACCCAATCGTAGCGGGTGCCGGCTGTGGGATTTTCTGGATTTTTACAAAGTCTCACATCGCTTGGTGGAAGGGCTGTGCTAGTGTTGCCCAAGGTTGCAAAAGAACGGAGCAGTGCATAACCCCCCAACACGATCCCAAATAGGACGAATGCTAATACAACCGATGAGACTCGCTTGCCGCCTAGTTTATATCCTTGTTTGAGCCCTGTAGATTTTTTTGATCGGGGGGCAGCCGACTTCCTGGCTGGTTTTTTTGCTTTTGCTGGCATCGCTAATTCCTTTTGTTTTTACAATTATGCTTATGTTATAGCGTGATTCTTTGCAAAACACAAGAGGGATAGAAGATGATCAAGAGTCTTTTTTGGTTTTGAAGCCAACTGTTGACATGATGAGGCTGGCAACCATATTGATAAGGACCATTTTGATGATAGGCAGTTTGGTGTCTATGGCTATGAGAGCAGCGGTACCAAGCCATAGTGTCGCGATAATTATCGCCGTATAGGGGTGTTTGACGAAGAGAAGCAACTCTTTCATACTATGATTCTACAGCTTCTTTTGTTTCTTGCATATTAGATTGCAGGCCTGGCAACTCACTGGCATATAACTTTTTCATAAGCTGGGCCAGGAGAGCGGGGTCTCGCTCTGCGACGCGCTCGAGCCACGAAGCGATTGTTTGCAGCGCCGTATCCACGCTCGGCGTATCGAGTTCGTCAGTATTAATGCCGAGTTCTTGGGCGTTCGCCTGAACATTGGCTGCTACTTTCTCAAACACCTTTGGCATCACTTCGTTTCTGACGCCTAGACTACCAAGAAGTGCGATATACGTTCGTGCAGCACGCAGCATGTCTCCGGCTTGCAGTTGGACAACGAGTCCGAAACGATTGCCTTTGTTCATGGTGCGGTTGATCATGGTGAGGATAGAACCATCTTTGACCATGGCTCGGACTTTTTCGGAATCTGAACCTATTTCATTTTCAAACGCTTTGCCGGCAATGGCGCCGACTATCTTGGTGAGGTCCTGATCCGTGGCCGTACTCCGCAATTTGCCGACAGTTTTGAGGGCTTTGTATAGATCGGCGACAAAAAACCTCATAAATTGCCCGTAGAGTTCGGTCACGTCTGGAGCGCCATCGAGGATCTTTTGATATTGCTTGATGAGACCCAAAAAACCACTTTTGTCCCGAGGTGCGTGGGCTGATATACCAAAGTCGATCAGTCCTACGCGATTGCCGCTCAAAAACTTAACATTCCCAGGATGGGGATCACCTTGGATGAGCCCATGTGAGAATATACCGTATAGAAATTCGTACCCAAATATTTCGAGTTGCTGTTCGAGGTCGGAACCGAGTTTTTGAGCAACATAATCTTTTGGTGAGATGCTTTGCTCTTCTTTGACTTTGATAAGCTCTGCCGCTGATATGCCCTCGACAAATTCCTGAACGATGACATTGGGTGTGCAAAGATCGAGGAATGTTTCAGGGATGATGAAATGTGGGTGACCTTGATAATAACTAAACATCTGATGGGCGAAGTGCGCTTCTGCGACATAATCTGTCTCGCCAAGTGTAGCTCGTTTGAAATCTTGGATTGCAGAGTTGTAGTCTGCCTCAATATTTTTCATAAACCAACCAGTCGTCGCTTTGGCAAAATTACTCAGGATTCTGAGGTCAAAAGTCAGTGTTTCGCGGATATGAGGCCTGAGGATCTTGATAACCACACGTCGGCCGTCATCGAGCTCACCAATATAGTCTTGACCAAAGGATCCAGCAGCAAAGGGCTGTCGCGCGATGGCTTTAATACGAGAACGCTTATGAGGCGGA
>CAZWNK010000077.1:0-2093 GCA_964635445.1 uncultured Candidatus Saccharibacteria bacterium
GAACTCTGTGATAGAGTGAGGTATATATGAACGGCGGCATGCTCAAAATCGATAATAATCTCCTCGAAGAAGTCGGTCTGGGCGGCTTGCCAGTACCGGTCAAAAATCAGCTCCTGCAGACCATCTATGAAACATTGGAATCACGTGTCGGGACGCATCTTGCAGATCTCATGAGCGAGGAGCAGCTTGACGAATTTGAGAAATTTATCGACAGTGATACGGCGTACGCCACGCAGTGGCTACACACAAATCATCCCGGTTACGAGCAGACGGAAGCTTTCCGTACCCATATGGAAGGGCAGGTCAGTCCTACCACTGGCGAGCGTGTACCAGGTGTGGTCCAGGAATTTGCCGCACTCAAATGGCTCGAAAAGCATTTCCCGAACTACAAAGATGTTGTGAAAGCCGAACTTGATAAACTCAAGGAAGAGATCAGACGCGACGCCCCGCACATCATCGCCAGCGTTCAGGCTCAATCACAGGCTCCACCTGCTCAGAGTTGATTGCCGGATAAGAATGAAGCTGCGGACATCGGAGTTTTTCCGGGTGGTTGCAATTCGTCTATCACCAGGGCTTCGTTGCCCGTAAAGACGATAAGTTCATTGCCTTCAATGCGCCACGATCCTGGCTCGCCGTCCTCTTCGGTGACATGTGCTTTCCTGACGATAACAGTCTGTTTGCCGAGGGTAGCAGTGCTTTTGGGCCACTCATGGTAGGCGCGGATCTCGCGTTCTATGACCTCGGCTGATTTATTCCAATCAATCATACCCATGTCTTTGGTGAAGAGGTGGCAATACGTGGCTTGTGTGTCGTCCTGGGGAATGGGCGCGAGTGATTCGTCGATGATCTGCGGGAGCTTCTCGACGAGCATACTTGCTCCTATGACTGCAAGCTGTTGGCCGAGTGTTTCGGCAGTTTCGGTGCCTCGAAGGGGATATGACGTTTGCGCGTAGATAGGACCAGCGTCCATCGCTTCGACGAGTTTCATGAGACTGACACCTGTTGCGGTTTCGCCATTGAGAATCGCTGTCTGGAATGGCGTCGGGCCACGGTATTTTGGAAGCAGTGAGGGGTGGACATTGACGATGTCGATTGGAAATAAGTCGATGACGCTAGGAGGAATTATCTTGCCATAGGAGACCAGCACGGCTGCGGTGCTTTCGAAGTGTTCACTCGTTATCTCCGAGACTTTCTGAGGCTGCAGGACACGGATGTTGTGTTCGAGGGCGATGGTTTTGACGAGTGGAGCGGTTGGAGTGCCGTGGCGGCCCCTCGGACTGTCTGGTTTGGTGATGACGGCTTCGATCACCCAGTCATTATCAATCAAAGCCTGCAAACTGGTAGCGCTAATCGCTTCAGTACCGAAAAAGACGAGTGATTTATTCATGACCACAACACGTCGTTATGTTTGATAGCTTTATCGTAGTCTAAAGGCTCGAGCTTGCCGTCGGGCATGAGTCGATAGAAAGCTTGTTTGTCGTCCTCGATGTGATCGATGAATAGCTTACCGTGCAAATGATCGATTTCATGTTGCAAGATCCGAGCCAAGAAACCTTCGGCCGTGATTCTAAATGGGCGTCCATCGATATCGAGAGCGGTGACGCGAACTTTGGAGTGGCGGGGAACTTCACCGTAGATATCTGGGACACTAAGACAGCCCTCTGGTTCGGTGATAACCTCGCCTTCGTGTTTGACGATTTCAGGATTGATGAAGACCGTAAAATCTCGGTTTTTGTGATCATTGAAATCATTGCGAATGATGACGACTCGGATGAGATGACCAACCTGGACGCCAGCAAGGCCGACACAGATTTCTTGATTGCGACTCGCTTCCCAGTCTCGAGCCGCTTCGATCATATCGAGACAAAGCTGACGAATTTCGGGTGTGATAACACCAACTCGCTGCGAACGGTGACGCAGGCTTGGCTCAGGCAATGTGACGATGTTGTCTTTGGTCATAGACATGGTTGGTAGTATACGGGAAGTCGCTACCTCTGTAAAACACAGTTATAGGAGGTTGACGGGGTCGAGATCGACGGTCCAATCAGCGGGCACATGTCTGGCTGCTTCGATGAGAGCTTTACGGGATTTGC
>CAZWNK010000078.1:0-2061 GCA_964635445.1 uncultured Candidatus Saccharibacteria bacterium
CACTACCATTCTTGCCAAATGGTCCGTATGACAATCCTGATGGCAGTAGTGAAGCAGGCGCTCGTGGACCCTTTCAATTCATCCGAAACACCTGGGAAGCATATAAAGTAGATGGTGATAATGATGGGGTATTTAATCGAGAAAGTCCCTATGATGCTACGTATGCGGCTGCTAATTTCATCTCACGCTCGTTTAAACAAGCAACCAACTTGCCTGTCGGGGGTAATAATCAGCCGCAAGGCTTCAAACAAAACCAAGCCGAGACACCGTATACGATGGCTTCGTTACTAGGTCGTTATAACCAGGGACCCGGTTCATACAAAGACGCTCAAGGTGTATGGCACCCTAATGCATCTTGGCAACAAGTTATTCGATATATCGATGATGGCACTGCTTTCTATGCACAAATATCCGGACAACCCATTGAGGATTCTGGTAGTACGCCTGGAGCCACATCGTGTGCAGGAAGTGTGAGTTCTAATAACTCATATACTAATACATGGACGGGAAGTAAGATTGACGTGAAGTGTATCGTCCTTCACTGGACAGCCGGTCCTTCAACACAGTCAGTGGAAGAATTTATCAATGTAATGAACGGTCGGGGTTTAAGTGTTCAGTATTTTGTCGCTGGCAGCGGAACGGTGTACGCACTCACCCCCACGCCAGACACCCTTGCATTCCACGCCAAAGATGCAAATAGTAGTTGTATCGGTATGGAGATAGCAGGGCTTGGAGCAGATGATTTACTGGGCAATGATACACAATTTCAAGCTGTTGTTGGACTTGTCACACAGCTAATGAGCCAGTTCAACGTCCCACGAGATGGTGATCCAAGTAAGTTTACGGGCGTCACATCACATCACTTGGTTGATAAATACGTATCTCAACCAAGCGGTAAAGTGGATGTTGGTGATGAATATCTCGCAAAAGTCAAAGCTGAACTACCAGCTTCAGGAGGGGCACAATAATGTCAAGAAAACAGTTGTTTGTCATCTTTGGTGTTGGACTACTTGTGGGTGTCGTATTGGTGATTATTAGTCTTTCACGCAACAATAGTACATTCCAGGTCAGTAAAACTGATCCTGCTGTGACAGTTATGTACGATCCTGAGTTTGAAAAAGTTCCAAGTTCCGTACCAACGGTATCGAGCCTTGTGACCAAAATTACTATTACCATGTCCTCAGCTATTGATCCGAGTAGTAAAGTTGGCGTCACAACAAACAATCAAGATAGTTTTTCGACAAGTATTTCCGATAATAAACTTGTTTTATCAGTAATATCAACGTCGAAGCATCTTAAAGGCGGGTCATCGTATTCTCTAGCTGTCAGTGGAGTGCGATCTGCAAAATCAAAAAAGAGTAGCAGTTTTATCATGCGTTTTAAAACTGATGGTGTTAATCAAGTTGATAGCTTCAATCAAACACTGCCATATCTTGGTAATGGCTTTAGTATTATTTATTCATTTTTCGGTAATTACTATACCGTCATTACGGAACGTGGTTTCGACAAAAATAACACCAAAAAAGATGCGCTTGCAGTCCTAGAAAAAAACGGTATCAATAGTACGGTGGTCGATTTACGGTACGAATCTCGTTAGTGTTCGAGAGTGATTTTCTGGCTAGTTTTGAGAAGTTTATGCTTAATCGTATCAGCATCAGTCGTCGTAATGATGGTTTGATAATCCTGGAGATAGTGGGCGAGGGCTGCGCGGCGAGTCATATCTAGCTCACTAAACACATCATCAAGCAAAACGATCGGCCGCTTGTTGTACGCTTCTTCTAATACTTGTAACTCAATAAGTTTGCATGTCAGTATGATGGTCCGTGTTTCGCCTCGAGAAGCATTGAACTCACTATCGTGATCATCAATCAAAAACCGTATATCATCTCGATGAGGACCAACCGTAGTAAAGCCTCGTTCGATATCTTGGATTGTAGGCCTTTCTAAGTCTTTAAGAAGATGGGAGCCATAATCGTGCAATGAAGTAAGGCTGTTATACACAATCTCTAGTTCTGTTTTTTTGTCGGCAAGCGAGCTATATATTTCGGCTATTGTATTATT
>CAZWNK010000079.1:0-2008 GCA_964635445.1 uncultured Candidatus Saccharibacteria bacterium
GTCATAACCCAGTAATCAAAACCTGCTGGATCTGGAGATAGTCGCACACTCATGCCCGTCCCATAGAGATTTGAATTCTCAATAGGAGCCACCCAGTAGCGGTTGATCATCGTATCGCTTGTCCGTGTCAGTACAAATTTCTGACTAGCACCGCCAGTCGCTGTCACGGTATAGACAGCTGCCAGATCGTAATCCGGATAGCTTAGGTTATCCCAAAACGCAATGCGATCACCGATACTCACCGTATAACCGTCGACAACCAAGGCGCCGTTATCTACTGCCGTGATAACCGTCACAGTTTCGAGACTACTGACTGGGTCGGTTCCGTCGGTAGTGGTTATCGTATAGTCGGGCACAGATCCGTATCCGCACGCGTTGCCGATAAGTACCGCTTTAACTGACTCCAGTTCCTCTACCGATAACGGAGTCCCCCCTTCTTTCAGGGTTGCATTAGCCCACTTAGAACTTGTCGACGTGTATGACAGTACTTGTTTGTCCGAAGGACTATCTAAATCGACATCTCGCAAATTCGATAAATCTATAATGTCTGGCTTGATTGAACCGTCAGCTGTATGTGACTTACTCAGATAATCATTGAGAATTTCACCCCAGTTACCACTATCCTCGCCAACAACAGGCAGCCTAGACATCTACGTTCCCCTTTATGCTTATATCCAAGTTTATTGGATTTAGCACGGATTGACAACTTGGGTTACAGACTCAACGGTTCGCTGTGAAAAATATTAAAGAACTTCTGTTTTCATCGCTTTGTAGGATTCGCGTATAAGTTTTTGGAGCACGCCCATATCGACATCCGCGAGTTTATTGATATACAGACAACTCACACTTGTTTTGTGCTTACCCAATTTCTTGAGTAATTCTTGATAGTCTCCGAACCCAGGCATGATATAGAGCGTGAGGTTTTGTTTTCGCGGCGAGAAGCCAGTGAGCGGCCAGTCCCCTTCTTGGCGGCTTTTCTCGGATTTGTAGTGATATTGCCCGAAACCGATGATACTTGTGCCCCACATCTTGGGTTTCTCATCAGTAATCTTCTTAAACATGTCGAGAAGCGTGAAACTATCTTTCCGCTTTGTTTCATCAGGAACTTTGTTGATAAAGTCTTCAACGCTCGCGTCATTGACCGTAGTTTTGATGGTACTCATACGAAGTTTTATGACACTCCATTCTCGTCTCTTCGTTTTTGTATCAATTTTTGAATCGTCTCGCCATCTGCCTTGAAAAAAGTATCGATTCCCTCTTGTTGTTCGGGACGCTGCATTCGCTCCAACAATGCATCACCCCATCGCTGTAACTTCTCGTCTGAAGTTAAGTTCGGATCGTCCCAGATTTCTTGTTCCCAAGTCTGCGGTGATGGATCTCGTGGATCAAAAGCCTCTACTCCAGCCATGCTTCACCCTCGTTTATATCCTCTAGTCTACCAGCTGGTGTATGATATTCGAGTAAATAAGGAGAACTTATGAACCCAGTTGTACATTTTGAGATGCCATATGAAGACGCGGAGAGAGTGTCAAAATTTTATCAACAGGCTTTTGGGTGGAACGCCAGTAAAATGGGTCCGGAAATGGGTGGTTACATAACAGTCGAAACCACGAAAACAGATCCCCAAACAGCACGACCATCTGAACCCGGCGCGATCAACGGTGGATTTTTCCCCAAATCAGACCGCAATCCTGTCCCAGGTGTCGTGATTGCGGTCGATGATATCAAGGTAGCGATGCAAAAAGTCAAAGACGCAGGCGGCAAAATCCTTGGCAGCAGCCAAGGCATGGACGAACCTGACGACATCCCCGGTGTCGGATTTTATATGTCGATTGAAGATCCTGAAGGCAACCGCGTCGCCCTACTCCAACCCAAGATGTAATTCGCACTCAAGTGATCTGAATCACATATCCACAGACGTTCTCTGTGTAGTGTAGGGTTATGAGGCCACTACTTATAGATGTACGAGAACCACAAGAGTACAATCTCAGTCACGCCGAGGGAGCGA
>CAZWNK010000080.1:0-1966 GCA_964635445.1 uncultured Candidatus Saccharibacteria bacterium
TAGCATGTCACGCCCATGGCGGCCACAATCATATGCTTGGGACGCTGGTTATATAAATACAGCGCTCTTCGGTAAATCTCCTGATCAGTAAAAAATGTCGTTTTGAACATCTTCCTCTGGTACCAGCCATCGCCAGTCTTAAATCGAAACCACACTAATACACCACGCGCATCGACGCCGTTGTAGCGAAGTTTCTTTCCTGTCGTCTCGCACAGATAATGAAACCGTGGCAACAATACGGAATCATCGGCGGTTTGTTTGTCGAGAACATATTGTCGACCAACATTACCAAGTTTTGTCGTGACGTCATCCACTTCTATCCCCCGGAGTCGGGCATACCAATCTTTGCCAACAACACTATGAAACACCCGGCGGTGTAAAAACTCTGCGTCGGCCTCCAGAAACTGCATGACACTGAAAATGCCGGCGGCATTAAGCCTAGCTTCAAAGTGCTCAGCAATTCCCGTGAGGTCCGTGAGCTTGATGGATTTGTAATACGCCAGCAAGTTGCGATGATCGAGTTGATCTAATCCATCAGGCTTGTGCCACCCAGCCGCTTGTTTGGCCAAAAACCGGTTCGGCCCAATCCCAACATTAATGCGCATATACGAACCAATCTCGTCTCGTACGCGCTGCTTAATCTCATTACCAATATCAATAAGGGGCCGAGAGTTTATAGCTTCTCTGGTGCCATGAAAGTCGATAATACCTTCATCAATACTCTTCATCGTGACCTTTGGTGAATACGATTTCATAATGGCGCAGAGCTTCTGGTAGACATGGTGGTATTTTGGTGGGTCGGATTCGAGCACAATAAGTTCAGGTACCAATGACTTGGCTTCATCAATACGCATACCAACCTTTACTCCGCGATCTTTCGCCTCATACGAAGCTGCAATGACGCAGCCATAATCAGTCACCTTGCGATTAGTGACGCCAACCGGTTTGCCGCGCAGCGACGGATGCGCCTGCTGCTCAGCAGTTGCAAAAGCACTGTTTAAATCTATGTGCATGATCTGCGGATCTTCTGTGCTAATCCCGAGCTTCATACTGTCCCCTCCACCATGGCAATGAGGGTCCATGTTAGCCCTTCGGCATCAAACTCGAGCCGATAATCATTGACGCCATCAGACATATCAAAGACGTGAACCATACGTTTACCTTTTGCAGTCGGGTGCCGAAGTCCGAGCTCTGTAAACGTAATTTCACGGCCTTTATATCGCATCTTGTATGGGTAGCAGAGTGTTTGAAGATCGCCCTGCTTTTTGTAGGTAGCGATAACATCAACACGTTCGTTTATGACTTGAGTAGGATCCATGCTGTTCCAATTTGTTATGATTACTATATGTGCGGAAGATATTCACTCAGCGACGCCGATGACATCCCCCAGCGGTTTAATGTCTCGGTCAATAAGAAGATTGAGCTCAGGCCCAACTACAACGCTGCCCCGAGCCAGGTAATGCCCGTTATTACCATCTCAGACGATGGCCAGCGTAACCTCGAGATGATGAAATGGGGTATCCCCCGTTTCCTAGGTAAAGATACAATTAAGGAGCTTATTAACACGAGAGCAGATAAAGCATTTGGCGGGTTTTGGAAAAAGACAGTATGTAGCCGCAGATGCTTAATTCCTGCAAATGGCTTCTACGAGTGGAAGGGCTCAGCCGGAAACAAGACGCCCTACTTCATACACCCGAAACAAGAGAAACTATTTGCCTTCGCGGGTATCTGGGACACCTGGAAAAGCGAAGATGGTCATGAGTTTAAGGTCTACTCGATCATGACCACTGAACCGAACAAAGAAATGCGATCGATTCATAACCGAGAACCTGTAATGTTACACCGAGAAGACGAAGCTTCTTGGATTGAGCCTTCGAACAATGACCAGAGCACCCTTGAGCGCTTACTGTATCCATACGAAGACAATGGACTTGAAATATATGAGGTAGACAGAGCCGTGAATGCC
>CAZWNK010000081.1:0-1952 GCA_964635445.1 uncultured Candidatus Saccharibacteria bacterium
AGGGTTGGCTTTCAGTAACTTCATACCCATCATTTACGATATGAGTTTCCATCACTTTTAGTTCATTTTCCAGAAACGCATCTTTGCACGCTTTTGAGTCCTTCGTAATGGCAAAAAAGGCCGGGCCCACACTAGAAAGCGCTAATGTATCGACAATGCCGTCCTCATAAAGATAGCGGATGTTTTCCGCAATGGTATTGACTCTTGGATAGACAAAGGAGCAATTACGAATACTGCCATAATCAAAACGGTAATCAAACAGAAGCCGGGAGGCCTCACGAAGCTTTCCTTCCACCATGGCAGGGAGAACTTCATGCGTCACTCGATAGCCTATTTTGTCCCGATAAGCATCGCCCGTCTTTACAAAATTGTTCATATTAGCAACTTCCAATTCCATCAGAGTCAGCGCATCCGGTGCCACGAAATCCTCCGGAATCCCAATAAGAACAGTGTAGGAGCTGTCTATATCCATTGAGGCAATGGGTACCGACTGACCTGCCAGTATCTTCATCCCTCCTCTAATCAAGCCCGACGCCGCTGACCCTCCAATACATTGAACATGCTGCAAAAGCTCATCGTTATCGTCAATTTCCTCCCCATGATTCTGTGCGAGATAGCGCACAAGACCAGTAGGACTAATAGGATTTCCGTAGATTTCATTTATCGCTGATGCAACGGACGCAATCAGACCGCTGCTCGATCCCAGTCCACAGTGCTTGAGATCATTGGATTGAACATCAATATCGAAACCATCTTCAACATGTAAAGCACGTTTCATCAAAAGAGCAGCATGTCGAATTAGCTGCGGTCTTGGACTTTTTTCACTGATAACAAGATGATTATCTTTGCGCACTCGAACATAAACATCTTTAAAGATGTTTATGGAGAAAATTACCTCGCCGGGCGTATATACTCCGTCATTATTTACGTCAATTTGGCTCGGGTCAAGCGCCATCGCGTTGAGTCGAGCTGGATAGCGCAGTTTCACTTCCGAAAGCACCGGAGTAACTGAGTCATTGATTTCACCGCATGTATTCAAAACTGTACCAACAGGAAACACACTTTTCATAGGAATAATCTACTGAGACAATATACAGATTTTGATCTTTATTAGAGCAGAAGACAGATGAAATGACGTGCCTACTATACCATTTTCTACGATTAAAAACAGCCCCGCTTTCAGGGGCTGTTCGCCATAATAAACGCTTTTATCACAGCGATGGAGCGAGCTATTTCTCCCTCCAAGTTTGGTATAACGAGAAGGGGCGTTTTCGTCTTATAAGACAGTGTAATTGCCTTGGTTCTCGATGTTGCCAAATCATTGGAGATTTGTTGTAAATCCAACTTCCGCTTTCTGGTTTCATCATCACGAATACGCAATACGAGATCGCGTAGTGGCACATCGAGCAAAACTATGCCGCGAGTGTTCTCTCTGAGATAGTTGCTCGTTTTGTTCGGATTATCGAACTCGAGATGGTCATCCATGATGACGAGACCATTTGTCGACTCAAGTATTTCAGCAAGCTTGACATCTGCCAGCTCTTGAATGCCTCCATGCTTTCTGAGTAAGTGTGAGTAAATAACTATTTCACACGGTATATCTGGCGCTGTCTTCAAAGCTTCCATCACCGTAGTCTTTCCCGTTCCGGATACGCCGGCAATTTTAACAGTCCAACTCATGACCTCCCCCCCTTGATTACCAAGCTGTTAAAGAATTCTAGGTTCACAGATACACGCTGGAATCCTGCCAACAATCTCGCACAAAAGGGATTTTGTGTCAAAGCGGAGTCTGAGTTAAGCACCCTCCTATCGCCCTCAGGATGGCACTCCCTCTTCCCATCAAAGTTCCAAACATCTCATCCAGAACCAAACAAAAATAGCGCCAAATGACGCTTTTTTCTGCGGAGAGGCAGGGATTCGAACCCTGGAAGGGGTTTCCCCCTTAACACATT
>CAZWNK010000082.1:0-1884 GCA_964635445.1 uncultured Candidatus Saccharibacteria bacterium
ATTACGTGATTGGCAAGGACATGGATAAAAACGAAGTGTACGTTACGACAGATCTCAATGACGAGCGATTGTGGCGAAAAGAAGTCAGCCTTACTGACGTCCATTGGATCAACAGAGAGCCGCGTGACGGGGATGCGCTTCAAGTACGATTGCGACATAGAGGTGAACTTATCGACTGTATCGTGATGACCGATTCTGACAGCGGTCTGAAGCTTAGAGTAAACGAGCCGGTGCGAGCGGTAACGCCCGGTCAATCTGCAGTTATCTACAGTGACGACACGTGTTTAGGTGGTGGGATTGTCGTCTAGAAGAGCTACTTTCGCCGAAAGACTTGTTACTCGACCCATGCGTGTTTGAAGAAGGTTCACTTTGCCCGCAACCATCTCGTGGGGACTGGCGAAATACTCTCTGGTGGGAGTCTCAAGCTCTGCTCTTAGAGCTATAGCTTGAAAGTCTATTGCTTCACGAACCATACTTAATGAGAGTCCGACATAGATCGTTGTTTGTGGATCAGGAAGTGTGTCGAATCGATGAATAATCTGTGAAGCTTCCTGTGCGGCTACTCTGTATGCGGCAAATGCTTCTGGCGGTAGCAACATCTCGGCTACAGGGATATATGCAAATAACGCTGTATTAAGTTCATGTGCTTCACCATGCGTTACATTCACGCCTATCATGGGGCGGATTGTAGCACCAGAGTTTGGTTTTGCCAATTATTCCACCTCTGTTAGAATTGAGCACATGACAGCTCAAGAGATAAGACAAAAATATCTCGATTTCTTCAAAGAACGTGGTCACGCGGTGATCCCGCGTGCTCTGTTGGTGCCACAAGATGACCCAACAACGCTTTTCACAAACTCTGGCATGCAGCCGCTATTGCCATATCTTCTCGGACAGCCACATCCTGAAGGTGTCCGGCTCGTCGACTCCCAGACCTGCCTTCGAGCTCAAGATATCGAAGAAGTGAAGGATAATCGTCATACGACATTTTTCGAGATGCTTGGTAACTGGAGCCTGGGCGACTATTTCAAAAAAGAGCAGCTACCGTGGTTCTGGGAGTTCTTGACTGACGTGTTGGGACTTGATCCGCAACGAATCTACGTAACTTGCTGTAGTGGTTTTTCCGAATATGATGTTCCGAAAGACACTGAGTCGGCTGCTATATGGAAAGAGCTGTTCGCGCAAAAAGGTATCGATGCCAAAGAGGTAGAAATAGGCTCTGAAGAACAGGGCTATCAGGTGGGCGAACAAGGTGGTCGTATATTTTTCTACGACAAGAAAAACTGGTGGAGTCGTGCGGGCACGCCTGACAAGATGCCAGCTGGTGAACCGGGTGGTCCAGATAGTGAGGTGTTCTACCGATTTGATGATGTTGAACATGATCCTATGTGGGGCAAATACTGTCATCCTAACTGCGACTGTGGTCGGTATATAGAGCTTGGTAACTCGGTCTTTATGGAATATCTGCGGACAGATTCTGGATTCGAGAAACTGCCAAAGCAAAACGTAGACTACGGCGGTGGATTAGAGCGGATCGCTGCTGCAGTTATAGACCAACCTGATGTTTTTAAAATTAGTCTGCTTTGGCCGATCGTCGAGAAACTGCAGCAAATAAGCGGCAAACAGTATGACGACCATACTGAAAGTATGCGTGTCATCGCCGATCATCTTCGTGGTGCAGTCTTTCTCGCAGTCGACGGAGTTATACCAAGCAACAAAGAGCAAGGGTACGTCATGCGCCGACTCATGCGACGAGCTATCCGTTTTGCATTTGACCTTGGCGTGGAGCAAGACTTGAGTGCCGAGATCGTACCTGTTGTGACCGCGATGTTTCGCGATGATTATCCGGTAGTTGCTGAACGTGAACAAACCGTACTTGATGTA
>CAZWNK010000083.1:0-1827 GCA_964635445.1 uncultured Candidatus Saccharibacteria bacterium
TACTCGTACAGCCTTCTTTGAAAGTCTATCGAGAATAGAGTTGTATGAACGTTCGAAAGAACCACCGGTTCGGTCGAGCTTGTTGATGAAACAAATACGAGGTACGTGGTATTTGTCTGCTTGACGCCAGACAGTTTCAGACTGAGGTTCAACACCAGCCACACCATCGAAAACAACGACGCCACCGTCGAGCACCTTGAGAGATCGCTCCACTTCCACAGTAAAGTCCACGTGGCCTGGAGTGTCGATAATATTAAAACGATGCTTGAGTGTAGTGTCTGCACCCATGTATGTAGGGTTCCAAAAACAGGTAATGGCCGCAGCAGTAATTGTAATACCGCGCTCTTTTTCCTGTTCCATCCAGTCAGTTGTCGCTTCACCTTCATGCACTTCACCGATCTTGTGACTCATACCGGTGTAGTAAAGGATACGCTCTGACGTTGTTGTCTTGCCCGCATCGATGTGAGCAATGATGCCGAAGTTTCGGACTTTCTCTAGGGGATAATCTCTATTCATAAATTTAATTGATAATAAAAATCCGGCGCTAGCCTATTTTTAAGTACCGTGATTGTAGCGTAAAAGAGGTAAAAAGTCTACCGAGGGTTATTGACCAAACTGGTATTGGCACTTGGTGTATGTAATACCGTACTGAGTTATGGTGCCAGAACTTGGGTCAAGTACCGCTCCCAATGTTGGACATGCACCACGTCCTTCGAAATATGTGATGAGTTGTCCAACATTACACCTCCCTGCTGTATCCTTTGTATAACAACCGTACCAATAGCCCTTTACTGTAATATTTTGATTATAAGCTACGAACGAAAAACTGTGAGCCTTAAGAGTGCTGGCACTCGAAAAATATGGGTTGAGTTGGTTGATAATGGTGTTGTTCTGCGAAACTGATCCATTGAGTTCACATGGCCCCTCCCCTATACACGAACCGTACATTGCCATTCCACCCACCGAAACAGTTTGGTTCTGATCATTAATCCCATACGCAGCATCAGGATAGGAATTGTTCTGCAAATAATAGAGTGAGATGCCATTACCAATTTGCCGAAGCGAAGCAACGACATAAGCTGCTTGGGCCTTTTTGCGAGCCGAAACAACATTGGCAAGCACAATAGATGAAATAAGGCCGATAATTGAGATTACCACAAGCAATTCTATGAGTGTAAAACCTTTGTTGAGTAACTTTTTAGAGCTCATTTCGGATTTGGTTAAGAGTCTTTGTCGTCGCTGGCTGATTATTAAGATATGATTGAATGCGACTCGGACTGAGCAGACCGTATGAATAAAGGAGCAATGCTGTGGCAATCACAAAACAGGTTACGATAAGAGTGACCACAATGCGATATGCGGCAATCTCACTCCCTACCCCCAACTCCATGACCATGCGGACCACTTTGGGTGTGTCAGATGTGCGAGCAATGCCTGTATAGTAGACGCGATTTTGATCAAATTGCGGTGACATACTTGTAGTATAACAAAACCGGCGAGCTTTGCTCGCCGGTTTTACACAGTTTTAAATTTAGATTACCACGCAAAGTGGGCAAAGGCCTTGTTGGCTTCAGCCATCTTGATGGTGTTTTCACGCTTCTTCACAGCTTCACCTTCGTTCTTTGAAGCAGCGATAATTTCGTCTGCCAATTTGATGTGCATTGGTGAACCCTTCTTTGAGCGAGCTGATTCAATGAGCCAGCGAATAGCGAGGGCCTGCTTGCGTTCTGGACGAACTTCGCGAGGCACCTGGTAGTTGGCGCCACCGACACGGCGTGAGCGAACTTCCATAGCTGGAGAAACATTGTTCATAGCCTCGTTGAACAC
>CAZWNK010000084.1:0-1632 GCA_964635445.1 uncultured Candidatus Saccharibacteria bacterium
TATTGGTGGAGCTACAGGGACTCGAACCCTGGACCTCTTCCATGCCATGGAAGCGCTCTAGCCAACTGAGCTACAGCCCCGTGTTTTTATGGACAAATGATATTCTAGTGGCAAGGGATTATAAGATCAAGGCTGATGACTAGGACAGTAGTTTGACAAACATGGTAGAAGCTGTAGAATGTCGTCATGAAACGTATCACTATCGCTGATTCAAAATTTACAGCAGAGTTGGATTGTGGTGGAAAGATCGAAGGCCGCGTAGGTCCGGAGTGGCGGTGCCCTCTGAGTGTGGTGTGTCATGTCAAAACATGTCCAATCCCTTTCTTTGAAACTACGAGACAGGCTGATCCGGATGCGACATCTAGTCGTGAAGCTGCGGCTGTCAATGTTGTTGCGAAGATTGAAGACGCAGTAACATATCTACACGAAAATCCAAGCGACACACGAGTTTCCGCTGCATAGAACTGTGAAGTTTTTGAGCGTATACTGACATTAAAAGGAGTTAATCATGTTTCTAGCAAACGGTTTTTTGACGATCGTAATCATCGTATGTATCCTCGTCGTCATTTTTGGTGTGCGGGTTATCAATCAGTATGAACGAGGTGTTATCTTCCGTTTGGGTCGCGTCCGTGGTGGCGTGAAAGAGCCTGGGCTACGCTTGCTCATCCCTATCATCGATCAGATGCGCAAAGTCAGCCTCCGTACAGTGACGTTGCCTATTGAGACTCAGAAAATTATCACCAAGGACAATGTCTCTATCGATGTCGCAGCCGTGGCGTATTACCAGGTCGTGGACCCGATCAAAGCGATCGTCGAGATTGAAAACGTGGTCGCTGCCACCTATCAGATAGCACAGACGACTGTTCGTAATGTCGTCGGTCAGACGACGCTAGATCACGTTCTGAGTGAAACAGCGACGCTTAATGAGAAGGTCAAAGCGATCCTCGATCAAGCTACTGAGAAGTGGGGGATTTATGTTAGTAATGTCGAGCTCAAAGATATCCAGCTCCCTGAGAGTATGCAACGCGCCATGGCCAAAGAAGCTGAGGCAGAGCGTGAAAAGCGCGCCAAGATCATCGCCGCAGAAGGTGAGAAGCTCAGTGCCCAAGCGCTCGGTGATGCTGCCGATACGATTGCAGCGCATCCGATTGCCTTGCAACTTCGCAATCTCCAGGTATTGAGCGAGATAGCGGTCGAGAAGAACTCGACGATCATTTTCCCAAGTCAGTTCATGGATACCATCGATAGCGTCAAGGCCTTCATGGCCAAGGAAGTGATCAAGAAATAGTCTTAGAAGCAGAATAAAACTACAAATTCTGCCATTGCAACCGCCCAGAAAGCAGAAACACCAGCGCAAATAGCCAAAACAATGCCTATTGGGATAGATATGAGCCAGTTACTCGAGAACTCTTTTACCCACCCTCGGAATGCAACATAGGCCGCGCCAATGGCGGATGTATAGGGTAAATACTCAAAACATTGAGAAGCAAGCTGAGGAGTCTCGCATCTCTTGGGTAAAAAATTCGTGTCAAAGAGAGCGATTAGGAGCAAGGATATGGTAACGAATATGAATGCCCAAATGATGGGGTCGTGACGTAGAGATTTTTTGAAAACATTCATGATCCTATGGTG
>CAZWNK010000085.1:0-1578 GCA_964635445.1 uncultured Candidatus Saccharibacteria bacterium
AGTAGTCGTATATGAAAATGTCGCAATTGTTTACGAAAACGCTTCGCGAGGCGCCCGCCGATGAAGTGGCAAAAAACGCGCAGCTGTTGATCCGTGCGGGGTATATTCACAAAGAGATGGCGGGCGTCTATGCATACGAACCACTCGGCGTGAGGGTCATAGAAAATATCAAACGCATCGTGCGCGAAGAAATGAATGCGGTAGGCGGGCAGGAAGTTGTCATGACGACATTGCAGCCGCGAGAAATATGGGAGAAGACAAATCGCTGGGACGACGCAGTAGTTGATAACTGGTTCAAGACGCGACTTGCCAATGGTACCGAGCTGGGTGTCGGCCTGACGCACGAGGAGCCAATCGTCGATATGCTTGCGCCGTTTATTACGTCATACAAAGACCTGCCGGTGAGCGTGTATCAGATACAAAATAAGTTTCGCAACGAGCTTCGCGCCAAAAGTGGTTTGTTACGTGGCCGCGAGTTTATTATGAAAGATATGTATACCTTTGCACGATCGCAATCAGAGCACGAGCAATTGTACGAGAATATAGCGAATGCATACGTGAAAGTATATGAACGCATAGGTTTGGGCGAGAGTACATTTCGAGTTAAGGCCGACGGAGGTATATTTACTGAACGATTTAGTGATGAGTTTCAAACGATTACTGAAGTTGGCGAAGACACACTGTTCCATGTACCCGATACTGACAGGTACTTCAATGGAGAGGTTGCCCCGTCGCAAGCACCACCACTAAAATCTGACGATGAGCACAAAGAGCTTGTTAAGGTTGATGACAAAACAGTAGTCGGCGTTGATGATTTGGCGGCTCACTTTGGGATCAGCACTGAAAAAACTACGAAAACGATGTTGTACGAAGCTGATGGAAAACTAGTCGCAGCTGTCGTAAGGGGAAACTACACTATTAATGAAATTAAATTGCGTAAAGTACTTGGCGTGAGGCAGCTAGCTTTGGCGAGCGAAGAAAAGATACAACAGGCTACGGGATCGGC
This sequence comes from uncultured Candidatus Saccharibacteria bacterium, assembly GCA_964635445.1. Classification (GTDB taxonomy): domain Bacteria; phylum Patescibacteriota; class Saccharimonadia; order Saccharimonadales; family CAZDBS01; genus CAZDBS01. Next base: position 1,007 of record CAZWNK010000085.1, read on the forward strand.
AATCGGATTTGCAGGATTGGTCAATTTACCAACGACAATTCGGCTTGTCGTTGATGAGTCATGTCGATATCTCACTAACTTCGAAACTGGCGGTAACGAGACAGGTGTCCATTGGGGTAATGTTAACTGGGTTAGGGATGTGCCAATGCCAGACGATTTTTATGATATAAAAAATGCACGATCCGGAGATTATTTTCCCGATTCAGGTACAGTGTATGAACTGTCGCGCGCGGTTGAAGTCGGCAATATCTTTTCGCTTGAAAGTAAGTACACCGATGCGCTAGATGTCTACTATACTGACGAGCAGGGAAAGAAGCGGTCAATCATCATGGGGTGCTACGGTATTGGCATTAGCCGTCTGATGGGGGTACTCGCCGAGCATTCTGCTGATGATCGGGGGCTTGCATGGCCTGAGGCGGTTGCACCGTTTCGTGTGCATCTTGTGCAAATCGGCGACGTGACTTCGCAGGCGCAGTCGCTCTACGACGAATTAAACCAGCGAGGTGTTGAGGTGCTGTGGGATGATCGTGATGAGCGTGCTGGCGCGAAATTTGCTGACGCCGACCTCATCG
>CAZWNK010000086.1:0-1551 GCA_964635445.1 uncultured Candidatus Saccharibacteria bacterium
GGTATTGTTTGCACTTATTATCACCTCCACGAAACGGCTTGAAAACATCCTCTTGCCTATTTTTGACGTACTGCAGAGCTTTCCTAGCTTTGCGCTCTTCCCTATTCTCGTACAGGCACTCAAAGACTCGCCCGAGGCTATTATCGTATTTGTACTCACGATCACGATGATTTGGCCAATACTTTTCTCTATCATTACGGGACTCAAAAATCGCCGTGAAGATCTCGAAGAAGCTGCGACGCTATTTGGTGCCAACGGATTCAAGCGACTCCGTCACTTCACACTCCCTGAAATCATGCCAGCTATCATCGGTGGTTCGATCATCGGGTGGGGTGAAGGCTGGGAATTTATCATAGGAGCTGAGCTGCTCGTGCACGTCAACCAGGGTGTCGGCAACTACTTGGGTGAACTTGGCGAGAGTCAGCGTGGTGGTCTTCTCGCTCTCGGTATATTTTTGCTCATGGCATTTTTGTTTGTCATCAATAAGTTCCTCTGGCTACCGCTGCTACAGAAAGTGACAAGGTATCAAACAGAATCATGAAAAGCATCATCAAAGCCCACGAACTACAGATGACGTATCGCACAGATGGCAAATCCACCGAGATCTTGAAAGACGTCTCTGTAGAGATCTTGGAAGGTCAATTTACCTGTCTCGTTGGTCCATCTGGTTCAGGTAAAAGCACGCTTCTGCGCATCCTGCTAGGACTTTTGAAGCCAACGAAAGGTACTGTCAGCGTACGTGAAGGCCTTAAATCGGCGCTCGTTTTCCAAAATTTTGCACTGTTTCCATGGCTCAATGTTGCCGACAATATTGGGTATGGACTCAAAATGTCGGGAGTCGCCGAGAGTAATATTGAGCATATCGTGCGCGATCTGATCAAGACTATGGGACTAGAGGGGTGGGAACATAAGCATCCGAAAGAACTCTCAGGCGGCATGAAACAACGAGTCGGTATTGCTCGTGCCCTTGCCATCCAGCCCGATGTGCTTTTTATGGACGAACCATTTTCAGCATTGGATGCCTTTACTGCCGATCAACTACGAAAAGAAATGCTTGATATCTGGAAAGAGCGTAGACTCACGGTTGTCATGGTGACACACCTCGTCACTGAGGCGGTTGAGATGGCCGATAGGATACTCGTGATGAGCTCACGCCCCGGCACTATTATCAAAGATGTAGACGTATTTCTCTCTCGCCCTCGCAGAACACGAAGTGCTGAGTTTTATAGGCATGAAGATGAGATCAATGAGTTGATTGAGCAAAGAATCCAGTAATTACTTTTTACCAATATTCATGGAACCAAGTATCCCCGAAAAGCATATAGAAACGACTATTAGTCCAAACCCAAACCCTTTCACAAATCTGTCGCTGCTGTATGCGCTCATTACTGCACCGATGATTGCTGTTATTAATGCAACTGTGATGATGTTTTTACGTGATAACATTTTAGACTCCTATTATTTAAAGGAAGCATAACATAGTTGAGTCGGTGGGAGTATGGTTTTTCGCTAGGTTGTCCATTCTTTATTATGATTCGGCAACTCTGGCTC